>NZ_SJXI01000170.1:0-5191 GCF_004337455.1 Parafrankia sp. BMG5.11
GGTGACGAAGAAGATGTCCCAGTGGGCTCGGGGTAACAGCCGGGACAGGACTGTGAGGATCACCCGATCCGCCTACCCGTTCCAGCGCCGGGGCGGTTCACCTACCGTCGCAACACCGCCACCTGGTGTCGCAGGACGAGGAGCTCTACGTCCTTTGCAGCGGACCCGCGGACTCGGAGCAGCATCAGCCCGAGAGCGTTGCGTGTCAGGGCGTAGAGCAGCGACCACACCATGACCATCCAGCCTGCCCGACGCAGGCCCCATCCGGCAGGCAAACGCGCAGGTCACCGCCCAAATCGGGATTCTGGAGCCCCACAGGATGGACATAGGTGACCATCATGCCGACAGCAGCCGCGCCGCCGCATCATCCCTGCTCACAGCCCAGGCCGACTTCTGGCACCCCACACGATCTGTAGGAGCGCGTCAGCGACGGCCCCCGGCTCGGTGATCATCAGATCGTGTCCCGCATCGATCTTTCGGAGGACGTGGACGTAGGGGAGCGTGGATCAACCAGACCAGGTCCTCGGATCGGATACGATCCCTTGTTCCAGGACCTCGAGGCTTTCCGAGATCCTCGTCACCAAGTCGCCACCCGCGAGGAACCATTGCGTCTGCGCCGTCTGGATGACGCCGCCGACTGCGGCGGCCAGCATGGTGGGTACCAGAGCGTCACTGGGCAGGCCGAGGCGAGAACCAAGGAACTCCGCGATCACCCTCTGGGTCTTCAGTTGGATTCCGCCCAGCACCGTCCTCAACACGCTCGGGGTAGCCATCATCACTTCCGTCCAGCGCCTGCTGAGGGCCGCGTCCTCCCGCGACACTGCCTCCATCAGTGCGAGGCGCAGCGAGTGCAGCGGAGCCTCGTCGATGGCACGGATCGCCAGCGCGGCCTGTAGCGCTTGGCTCCGTCGGTCGATCTTCACCAGCAGCACGTCTTCCTTGGCGGGAAAGTAGCGGTAGAACGTCCGCACCGAGATGTGTGCTTCGGAGGCGATGTCGTCGACGGTGACTTGGTCGAACCCGCGCTCCTCGAACAGCCGGAGCGCGACGGCCTCCAACTCGGAGATCATCATCTCCGAGCGCTTAGTCCTCAGCTGCGCGGCAAGCGACTCGGTCGTCAACTCGGTCATCCCATCGGTCCCACACTCTTCCGGCACCCACTCCCTCCTTGCAGCCTAGGCCGTTCCTGCCTGGGAAACGGCGGAGCGGTTAGCCGTCGCGCTTGGGGTTGTAGCCGTCGTAGAGGTCGGGGTGGTCGTGCGCGAAGATCGGGGCGCGGTTGATGTACTCAGGTCCGATCCACAGGTGCATCATCTGGTCGTTCTCGAGCGGGCGTACCTGCCCACCTTGTGCTGTGCACTCGCTCTCACTCAGCCAGACGGCGGAGTTCTCCTCCGTGAGCGATGACACCCTGCCGCCCTCGAAGCAGGCCGACGGGTGGCTGTGCCACGCGTCGTAGTCGCCGGTGAAGCCCTCGGGCACGTCAGCGACCACGTAGCTGAGCCCCGCGAACTTCGCGTCGGGCCCGTCACCGTCGAAGAGGAGGATGTTTGGGTTCAGCATGTCGAACGCCGCGGCGCCACTGAAGCCGACGGTACTGACGTAGTGCGCGCCGATCCCGTATAGGCTCCTGCCCGGGTTGAACCAGCCGTCGCTCGCCGCGTCGGCGGCGGTCGGGTACTTGTTCGCCCACAGCGCGATCACCTGGTCGACCTCGGCCTTGGTCGCCGCGGGGAGCTTGTCGTAGGTGATGGTGCTCTCGGTGTGATCGTGCCCGGTGGCCGCCGAGGGGTCCGACGCGTCGTGGCCGTGGGCCGTGGCGGTTGTGGGAAGGGCATGCTCGTCGCCGGATGCATGCGCGTGGTTGGCTGTGCTCGGCGACACGAGAACCGCGGTCGTGCCCGCGAGGACGCCGACGGCGACCGCGACGGCCACGGCCGGCGCCGCGCTCTTCCAGCGTTCGAGCACCCTCGACTCGACCAGGAGCGCGACCGCGCCGACCACGATCGCGACTTCGAAGACCACGCAAAGGATGTCAGCCGAACGGGCCTGCCGGGTGCCGCCGTCACCCGTCCAGTCCGGCAGCCCGACGGTACGGCTGGTCGCCCACGCCGTGAGGAAGACGAGGTTCGCGGCAACAGCCAGCCACAGCCAGACACGCGTGGGTGCCACGAGCACGGCGAGCGCGAACCCGATCTGGAACCAACCCGCGGCAGCGAACGCCAGGCCCATGACCAACGATTCCTGCGCGTGCGGGGGGACCATGACCAAGTGGACGGCCCCCGCGCCACACGACAGCGTCACCAGCAGCCAACGCAGGAACGTGCTCGGGGCGTACCTGGCCGACGAAGCGGGATCGCGCGCCGTCCTCTCGTGCAAGGACTGGTCCGTCGACATCGTTCCCCTTAGGTCGCTTCCCGCCCCCTGAGAGGGAACCGTGCCACCTCGCGCGTGTTCATGTCAACAGTGGCATGTCATGCCGAGGGGCAGGCTCGCTTCGTAACTATAAGAGCATGACTGGCGACTATTTGTGATCGCGAGGGTCGCTGGTCGGGTCGCGATGGTGATTCGCCGTGGGCTGTACCTCATTGAGGGTTGACACCCTTTTGCCGCAGGAGCTAGCTTTCGCAACCTGTCGGTCTTGTCATGATCTGCCATTAACGTCTCGACGTGCAGGCCGGTCAAGGCTATTGACGTAAGGCGAGAGGGGAATGGCTGTGGTTCGACATCGGATGCTGGGGGTGACATGTGCGCTCGTAGCATGTGTTGGGTTAAGTGGGACTGCTTACGCGGATGCCGCGTCCCCGGCCGAAATGGGGCCTGTGACCGGGGGAAACGGTAAGCCGGTCGTGTTCGCGCACACGAACTTCGACCTCGCCTCCGTGGGCTACGCGCAGTCGGAGTACTTCCTGGAGGGGACGGCGGACGCGTACTCCCCGACGGCCCCGCTCACGACGGACGGGAAGTGGACGGTCCAACCGTCCTCGCAGCAGCCGTACCAGACGCGCGTCGTCGTGAACCGACCGATCCGCGACCGCGACTTCAACGGCACGGTGGTCGTCGAGTGGCTGAACGTCACCGGGGGAGTGGACGCCAGCCCGGACTGGATGCACCTGCACACCGAGTTGACCCGGCGCGGCTACGCCTGGGTGGGTGTCTCCGCGCAGGCCGTCGGCCTCAACGCGCTCAAGGCGCCGCCGATGGGGGACCCGGCGCGGTACGCCACCCTGACGCATCCCGGTGACAGCTACTCCTACGACATGTTCTCCCAGGCCGGTCAGGCGATCCGCGACAACCCCGACCTGCTGCTCGACGGACTGACACCCAAGCGTCTGCTCGCCGTCGGGGAGTCGCAGTCGGCGCACCGCCTCACCACCTACATCAACGCCGCGCACCCGCTCGTGAACGTCTACGACGGCTTCCTGGTACACAGCCGCATCACCCCCGCCGGCGCACCCCTGACCCAGGCTCCGCTGCCGGACGTACCGGCTCCGGCGCCCACCTTCATCCGTGACGACCTCGACGTTCCGGTGCTGCTCTTCCAGACGGAGAACGACACCGGCGGCCTGCTCTCCCGCCGGCCCGACACCCCCCTCTACCGGCTCTGGGAGGTCGCAGGCACATCACACTTCGACCTCTACGGCCTGCGGCAGGGCGCTAGCGACACCGGAGACCGTCAACCGGTCGCGGACTGGTTCGACTCGATGCTGCATCCGACGAACCAACCGAACCCCAACCACACCTGTAACCTGCCGATCAACAGTGGACCACAGACTTTCGTCCTACGCGCGGCGATCGCCAGCCTCAACCGCTGGGTCGCCCACGGCACGCCACCTCCTATGGCGCCACGCCTCGAGACGATCAGCGTTCAGCCCCTCCAGTACGCACTGGACGCGAACGGCACCGTGCTCGGCGGTATCCGCACGCCAGCCGTAGACGCCGCGGTGGCCAAGCTCAGCGGACTCGGTAACAGCGGTACCCCGTCCTGTCCGCTCTTCGGCGCCACCGTTCCCTTCTCAGCGGAGCAACTCACCGCCTTGTACCGCAACCACGGCGGTTTCGTCTCGGCATGGAACCGCGCGACCCAGGACGCGGTCCGGGCCGGGTTCCTCCTGCCCGAGGACGCCCGCCATCTCCTGGTCGTGGCGGCGCAGTCCAACATCCTCAAGTAGCGATCCCGCAATGCGCTGGGCCACCGAGAACCCGCAACCGCCGCAGCCGGAAGCCGACGACAGCCTGCGGCGCGACGCCCTCGTCGCACCGTCATCCCGCAGACAACCGAATGGACCGACACCCGACGTCTGAATGCGGCGGGCATGCTCGACACCTGTCGAGCATGCCCGCCCACGAGCGTCTCACTCACCGAACAGCGCGCGGGTCTCCGTGGAGGCCGGATCGTGCGCGTTCGCCATGACCAGAGCACTCAACAGTCTGTTCAGCTCGTTCCAAAGACAGGCCGTGCGGAAACTGTTCGGTGAGCTGGACCAGGGCACGGCCGAGGACCTGACGACGTTACTCACCGGCGGGACGGCCGCAGTCATCAACGACTGGTTGATCGACGGCGACGATCCCCTCGATCCCGAGGAATTGACTGACCGCCTGCTCCGCCTCGTGTTGGTGCTCGCCGGTAGCCAACACGTCCGAGTAGAAGGAGGTCGCGTGCGATGAACCTGAATCTCCTGTGCGCCGGTGCGGTAGTGGCCGACGGCGTATCCCTTAAGGCGCGACCATCGCACTCGGGTCCAGATCTCCAGCGGCGCGTTCCCGCGCTACAACCACAACCCGGACCCAAACGAGCCGCGGGAAACCGCCACAATCCCTCGCGTCGCGGATCAGAAGGTGTTCCACGACCCCGCCGCACCGCCCATGGTGATCCTGCCGGTCCGGCAACCGTAATAACTCCAAAGCCCGTGTAGTCGGCCCTCCACCCCTGTCAGCTGACCTGATGGCGGGACCAGGCAAAAATCGATGGAAACAAGGGATGCATGCAAATGCCAGGCAAGAATGCGGCCAGAAAGCGCTCAGCCCGCCTGCCCGGGAAGACCTCGGCTGGGGATGTACTCCGGCAGCACTGGATAGTTGTGAACCGGTAATGCGGGACAGTGTCGAGCTTCTCCCACTGATCGGAGCGTGACGATGGCCTACCCTCTCGACCCTGAACGTGCCGCAGCTAGAGGGTGTCTGAAAAGGG
>NZ_SJXI01000062.1:0-163668 GCF_004337455.1 Parafrankia sp. BMG5.11
GGCCGGCGGGGCCGGCGGGGCCAGGATCGTCGCGAGCGCGCGGCGCGCGGTGGCGACGAGGTGCTCCGTGCCTGGAAGGCAGTCGGCCAGCGACGCCTCCAGAAGATCCAGGTCCTTCGTCAACAGCGCCACGAACGCGTCGGGGGGAGGGCCGCCGTGCCCACCGATGGGCGGGCCGCCCGGGATGGGGAGCGATCGTGCGTTCGCGCTGCACTCCTGCAGTGCCACCCGCACCCCGTCCGGGTCGAGGCCCAGCGTGCCCGCCGCCCGAAGCGCCTCGGCGGCGGCGCTGCGGTGCACGATGAACAGCGCGTTGTTCACCAGCTTCGTGAGCTGGGCGCTGCCCACGTCACCCGTGTACACCACGGTTCTCCCGAACAGCTCGAAGACAGGCGCGCACCTGTCCACATCCCGCCGGTCGCCGCCGGCCAGGACCACGAGCTGACGGCCCGACTCGTCGGGCGCACCGTTGCTGACCGGGGCGTCGAGGACTGTAATGCCACGTCCGCGGGCCCGGGCGGCGAGATCGACGCAGGTCCGGGGCGAACAGGTGCTGTGGATGACGACGAGGCCGCCCGACCGCATCGTCTCCAGCAGCCCTCCCGGCCCCGCCACGACCGTCCGGACGTCCTCGTCGGAGTAGACGCACACGCTCGCGACGGTGACGCGGCGGCCCAGCTCCGCCAGCGTCCCCGCGACGCTCATCCCGGCGGGCCGGAACTGCTCGACGCGGTCCGTCTGCGTGTCGTACACGACGAGGTGCCGGCCGGCGGAGGCACAGCGCCTGACTATCTGGGAACCCTGATGCCCGAGGCCGACGAAGCCGTAGGTCTCGTCAGCCAGGGACGGGTCTCCCTGCGGGGCGGCCAGCATCGCGTGCGTTCTCCTCAGCGGTGGAAGGGTTCGGTCGGCGGCGGTCAGCCGGCGGCGGTCAGCGCGAGTCGTCCTGGAACAGGACGTCCCGCAGCGTCTCGGCGGCCCGCGCGGGGATGTGCCTGCTCACCTCGTCGAGAACGTCCCGCAGGTCCGCCACCGACAGGTCCGTCGATTCGAGGGCCGAGCGGACGTGGTGGCGCAGTGCGTGGAACGTCTGCGTGGTCGCGCAGACGCCGATCGAGATCAGTCGTCGCTCCCGTACCGTCAGGTGCGGCCGTCGCCACACCTGCCCGAACACGAACCCGAGCATCCCGGCCTGGACGAACGGCGTGTCCCGGCGCGGGGCCTCGAGCAGGTTCACCGTGCGGAAGGCGTCCTCGCCCGCCCGCAGCCGTGTCTCCCAGCTCTCCGGGCCCAGCGACGCGGTGTCGAGCAGCGGCCAGGGCGTGATCTCCTCGCCTCGCTCGGACCGCAGCCGGGCCCACTGGCGCCGGATGACGGCCTCGGCCTCCGAGCCCCGCGGCCAGCCGGCGTACACGGCGTACTGCAGTACGAACTCCTGCAGTTCCGCCAGGGTGATCTCGTCCCGGTCGAGTACCTCGAGCACCCGCTCGGCGAGCGTGTCGGCGGAGCCGGCCGAGGCGAGGCACACCAGCTCGACCCAGCGGCGGCCCTTCGTGTCGAGGCCCTGGCGATCCGTTCCTGTGATGGTCATGTCCGTCCCCTCTGTCGACGACTGCGGGGCGTGCGCCGCCCCGTCCCGGCTCCCGCCGGCCGGCCCGCGTCCGGCCGGCCGGCGGGGACAGCGCACGGGGGCTAGCCGGACGAGGCCGCGACCAGTGGCGCCGGGCGGTCGGCGATCTCCAGGGCGACGGGGCGGTTCGCCTCCGGCACCGGCATCGGTTCGGTCCGCTCACGGAACGCCCGCTTGAGCGTCTTGCCGGTTACCCCGATCGGGAACTCGTCCCACGGCACGATCTCCACGGCCACCAGGTGTTCGGCCGGGGTCAACAGCGCGTTCAGCTCGTCGCGCAGCTCCCGTGCGGTGGTCGAGGCGCCGGACCGCACCGCCACCGCCGCGGCGGGCAGCTGGCTCCCGTCGGGCTGACGGGCGGCGTAGACGCAGGCGTCGAAGACCGCCGGGTGCCGGTGGACGCGTTCCTCGATGGGAAGGCTGTAGACCTCTCCCACCCGCGTGCGGATGACGTCGACCTCCCGGTCGAGCTGGACCACGTGGCCGCCCGACCAGCGGGCCACGTCGCCGGTGAAGAACCAGCCGTCGCGGACGGCCTCGTAGGTGAGCGAGTGGTTGTTCCAGTAGGCCTCGAACAGCGTCCTCCCGCGGACCTCGAGCCGGCCCACCTCTCCGCGCGGGACCACCCTGCCGTCCCGGGCGATGCGGACCCGGGGCCCGAAGGGGGTGGAGTGCCGCCGGCCGATCCGGCGCTCGTAGCGACGGGTGAACCGGCTGTAGTAGCGCAGCACCGACGGGGTGCCGACCTCGCTCGAGCCCTGCGCGTCCAGGTAGACCGAGCCCCCCATCGGCAGGCCCAGCCGGCGGAACGTGCCGCCGACCCGGACGCAGGGCCTGATCATCTCCTCGTGCGCGGCGTCGGCCGTACTCGCCCAGAACCGCATGGCGCGCAGGTCGTGCGCCGCGAGCGGGACCTCCTTGAGCTGGGTGTAGGTGATCGGAAAGCCGAAGAAACCGGTGTAGCGGCCGCTGGCCAGCTCCTGGACGGCCCGCGGCGCGTCGAAGTCGAGGCCGGTCGCCCGCGTCCAGTGGGTCCGCACACCCAGCAGGAGCAGACTGTGGAAGGTCATGATGACCGCTTGGTGGTTGTTGGGCACCGCGAAGTAGCCCTTGTCCCGCCGTGGCGAGACGTGGACGTAGCACAGCCACCCGCGGATGGCGCGGGCCTGCGGCCCGTTGCGCAGGATCACCGCCTTGGGGAACCCGGTGGTGCCGGAGGTGTGGACCAGGTAGAGCGGTTCCCGCCGGCCGCGGCGGACGGCGGGGGCGGGCCGCTCGACCGCCGCGAGCAGCTCCTCGATCCAGTGGACGGCCGGCACCCCGGCGCGTTCCAGCGCGGCGGACAGCTCCCGGACGTCTGTCTCCGGGGTGTCGCCGACCCGCCCGACCAGGACGACCGTGTCGACCCCGTCCGGAGCGCCGCCCTCGCGCAGGACGCGCAGCAGCGTCGGGACGTCGGCCAGCAGGATCCGGGCGTTGACGTTGAGCAGGTAGGGCGCGACCTTGTCGGCGGCGAAGGCGCCGTTCATGGGGCAGGCGACCCCGCCTGCGCGCACCACCCCGAGATGAAGGAGGTGGATGTCGAAGTGGTTCCGCTTGAGGATGACAACCCGTTGGCCGTGGCGCAGACCGAGGGCGGACAGGGCCGCGGCGACGCGGCCGGCCGTGGTCTGGACGTCCCGTGCCGTCCAGCTGTCCGGGCCGGGCCCGTCCGTGCCACCGGGCTGGGGCACGGACCACGAGCACGGCTCGTCGCTGGTGAAGAGAACCCGGCCGCGATGGCGGCGGGCCGCCCGGTCGGGGATCCGCTCCAGCGATATCGGTCCCAGCGCGAGTCGCAGCCGTCGGGGTAGCGCGACCGACGTGCAGACGAACGCCGTGTAGGCGGCGAGGACTCCCAGGACCACGACTAAGGCGACGATCATCGGCGCTCCTGACGGCCGGAGGGTGAGACGACGAAGCGGTGTTTGTGTGAGGTGGTTTGGTGGCGCAAGGTGGCCAAATGGGTGCCATGTGGCCATGTGGCGGGTGGTGGCGCGGCGGCGTTGGTGCGGTGGTCAGGAGACCTGCTGGACGGGACGCCGGTTCGGGAGCGACGCGGCGATGCCGTCCCACAGCGCCGCGCGGGCCCGCAGGCAGTCCCGCACCACGGCCGCGCACTCCCGCCACCGCTCCCGGTCGTCGCCGGCGAGGGCCACGAGCATCTCCATCGCCATGGGGGTGTGCTGCTCCCCGTCGACGGCCACATGCCGGGACAGGTAGTCCCGGAAGGCCGAGAAGTCGACGTCGCCGTCGAGGACCTGGGTGAACATCTCCGGTATCAGGTCCTCGCGCCCGAAGGCGAACGCGGCGGCCAGAGAGTGCAGCGGCGCGGAGCCCAGCAGGTCCCAGGTGAGGCGTACGAACCGCGCGGCCGGCGCCGGCACCCGCGCGCGGGAGACCGCCTCCGGCACGGGGGTACCGGCGGCCAGTTCGGCGAGGAATCGCTCGATGGGCCCGGTGTCCGCCCCGGCCTCCGCCATCGCCTGGAGATACAGCTCGAAATGGCTGATGTAGGAGTCGCCGTACTCGTCGCTCTCCTCGACGAGGACGATCTCGTTGATCAGGCGGCGGCAGTTCCGGTGCGGGGTCGGCACCCACGGCACGTCGACACACGTGAGCCTGCGTTGCAGGGTCTTCAGCAGGGACATGAAATCCCAGACCGCGAACACGTGGCTGGTCATGAAGGTCGTGACGTCGTCCGGCGTCACCAGGCGGCCGTACACGGCATGCGTGAGAACGTCGTCCCGAGCCGGGGTTATCTCCTCCTTGAGCCACCGGACCGACGGATGGGCGCCACCCCAGGAATAGCGACTCGGCACGGGTCATCCACCTTTCGACGGCCTGAGGAACCGGCCGTCCGCGGACGTCCGTCGACCGGACGGCCCGTGGGGGACCGGTGGGAGCAGGTTTCCCGTCTCCGGTAGCGCACCGGTAGCGTGCCGGCAGCTTCCTGCCGCTACTTGGCATGGGGCCGGGGCGGCCGGCGCGGGCGCATGGGCGCCGCGCCGACCGCCCCGGTTCGGACGGCACCGTCAGGGCCGCTGCTTCGGGTCCTCCCCGGAAGGCGGGTAGCCCTCGCGGTAGCGGCGCCCGTCCGGTGCGTAGCGGACGGGCGCGGCCAGCGCCGCCTCGCCGTGACGCCGCCGGTCGGCCAGGTGATCCCGGACGACGAAGACCAGCGGCACGGCGAACATGACGGCGAGCAGGGCGACCGCGATCAGCAGGCGGCCCCATTCGAACTCGGGATTCATACGGCTCCTGGAACGTCCAGAGGAGCCGCTCCACGGTCCGGTGACACGGACGCGTAGCAGGACGCGTTCAGTGGGCTACGTGGCTGTTCAGCGGGTTACGTGGCTGTTCAGCATGCTGCGACGCGGGTGTCAGCGGGCGTGGAGTCCGCTCCCCTCGGGGCAGTCGGTCGCGTCACGCGTAGGCGGGCGCCCTCGGCGGCGCGCGCGGGCCGGGGCCGCCGCGATGCTCGAACGGGGTGCGCCCGGCGGAACCCCGGCCCGGCACCAGCCAGGCGGCACCCACCGCGAGAACACCCAGCGCGGCGCCCAGCGCGAGGAGCTGGTGGTCCGAGCGCTGCTGCTGGCCGACCATCGGCGGCCGGCCGTCGAACCAGGCACGTCCGAGATCCGTGGGGATCGGCGCGGCCGCGGTCGAGGCGCTCGACAGGGTGCCCGGGGACGCTGACGTGCTCGGGGACGCCGGCCCCTCGGCTGTCACGGCCGCCGGGGCGATCGCGGCGATGTCCGCCGACCAGCCCGCCCCTGCCGCGGCCTGGCTCAGAGCGTTCGGCGTGGCGCCGACCAGCCCGAGCACCGCCAGCAACGCCGCCCAGAGCAGCGAGGCGCGGACGGAACGGCGGGCCGGCATCAGCCGAGGGTAGCCGCCGGCGCTCACGGCCGGCCCGGGCGCGGTGGTCGTCCGCCCGCGGGCTCGGCGCGCAGCAGCCTGGTCACCGAGCCGTACCGCCGGGCGACGTCCGACTCCTCGGGGAAGTACTGCACGAGCCCGGCCCGGGTGCTCCCACCGGGCCCGGTGGGAGCACGGTCGGACAGGTCGACCGGCTGGTCGCGGCGCCGGTCCGCGGCCCGCAGCACCGCACGTGCCTCGCGTTCGGTGAGCCAGGTGATCCGGCGCCCGCCCGCGTTCGGACCCGCCCGCGGCCGCAGCAGCACGGCGGCTCCGGGCTGGGGCTCGACCTCGCCACCGCCGGACCCCGACGCCGCGAGCTCCGGATGGGCGAGCAGGAGATCACACGGGTCGATCGCGACGATGCGGGCCCGGCCCCCGGTCGCCCCGACCGGTACGTCCCGGGCGAGGGCCAGGGCGGTGAGCACGGCCTCAGCCTCCTCCGGCCGGACCCACCCGGCATGGCGGTATCCGTCCGGGACGGCGTCCCCCGCTCCGACAGGCGGCCCCGTTCTGCTCGGTCCCGGGTGCGCTGGTCCGGTGGCGGTGCTCTCCCCGGGCGGCTCGGGCCGCTGGTACGGCACCCCGGGCGGGACGCCCGGGGTGCCGAGATCCGCGATGCCCGAGCCCCCCGGGCCCGTTGAATCAGGCGGGGTACCGGGGCCGGCCGGCCGGAGCGGGGCGGTGGGCGCGTCCGGGGATCCGGCGTTCGGCTGGGTGTCCGGCGCGATCCGCGCCGTCGGGACCGTCGGGGCGAGCGGCGTCCAGCGCATCTCCTCGGCTGGGTCTGGCGGCGTGGGGCTCGCCGGTGCCGGGCGGATGCCCATCTGGTCGAGACGCTGCCACAGCCCGTCGAGGGTGCGGGCGGGGTGCCGGTAGAACTCCGAGCCCCTGATCCGCCAGAAGGTCCAGCCGAGCCGCTCGAGAATGCGCTGGCGGCGCAGGTCGGCCTCCCACTGCTCCGGGCCGTGGTAGCGGTCCCCGTCGCACTCGACGGCGATCCGGGCGCTTTCGCCCTCGATCACCAGGTCGATGCGGAAGCGCCCCACCGGATGCTGCGGGCGCACCCGGAACCCCCGGGCGAGGATCTCGCGCAGCACCGCCCGCTCGAACTCGCTCTCGCACAGGTCCTGCAGCCGCGCCACCTCGTCGGGGGCCCGGGCGGCGTACATGTACTCGATGAGCTGGCGGCGCACGTCGTCGTCGCGCAGCGTCTCCGCGGCCACGGTGTGGAAGACCCAGAGCTGGTCACGGGCCCGGCTCGCGGCCACGTTGACCCGCTGCATGTCGCGCCGCCGGGTGGCCGCCGAGCGGTTGTCGTCGGCGACCACGGACACGAAGATGACGTCCCGCTCGTCCCCCTGGAACTGGTACGGGTCGCCCACCCGGATCCGGCGGCGGACGTACTCCTCCTCCCCGAGCTTCTCGACCAGGCTGTGCTCGATCAGCCGGGGCTGGCCCGCGCCGAGCAGGGTGACGACGCCGAACGTCATCCCGTCGTAGGCCGGGTCGGCACAGCAGTCGACGATCTGGTCGACGACGGCGGCCGCCTCCACCGCGTTGGCGTCGCCGAACCTGCCCGGTGCCCGCCCGCCGCCGGCCACCCGGACCGGCCGCAGTGCCGGGCCGACCGTGACCTCGGGCGTCTCCCGCAGCGGCAGGATCTGGTGGTCGTAGAACCGGTTGGAGAAGCCGATGATCTCCGGCAGGCAGCGGAAGTGCTCCTTGAGCACCACGGTGCGCGGGAACACCCGCGTCGCGGTGTCGTAGAGGCTCGCCTCGACGTCGAGCAGCGAGCGGTGCGCGACGTCGGGCAGGTGGTCCTCGATCAGGGCGAAGACCCGGTCGCGGGAGATGCCGACGGCCGACGGGCTGGTCTGCTGGTCGTCGCCGACGACGACCGCCTTGCGGCCCAGGCTGAGCACGCCGAGCGAGAGCACGTCGCACTGGCTGGACTCGTCGACGATCACGACGTCGAACGGGTCGTTCACCCGGGGGTCGAAGCTCTCCATCACCCGGTGGATCGGCATGATCCAGATTGGGACGGCGCCCATCGCCTCGGTCATGTGGCCGCGCGCCTCGGCCCGCCAACGCCCCGCGAACCGGCCCGTCCCCTTGCCGATGCGGCTCAGCGCCTGCACCCACCCGGTGAGGGCCTGCCGCTGCTCCGGCCCGAGATTGTTCGCCAGCGCGAGACGGGCGGAGCGGCGGGCAACCTCGAGGACGAGTCGGCGGACGCTCTCGGTGGCATCGTCGAGACGCCGCTGCAATGCCGGGACGTCGGCGCCGGAATGGAGGTCGTCGAGCCAGGTCTCGGCCTGCCGCCACCGCCACAGCCCGGCGAGCTGTTCCGGATCACCGCAGGTGGTGGGATCGCCTAGGTCGGCGAGGATGAGCCCGGCCCAGCGGGGGGCCACGGTGGCGAGCCGCTCCGCCAGCTCGGCGCGCCGGTGGGCCGCCGGGCGCAGCGCACGCAGCCGCGCCGACTCCTCCAGCGCCCGCGCCCAGGCGTCGAGATCCCGACTCCGCAGCGCGTCGGTCAGCTCCGACCACAGCACACTCGCCTCGGGCGTGTGCCGGCCGATCCGCAGCAGCTCGGCCAGGTCGGCGAGCTCGGTCTCGGCCGCGCGCTGGGCTATCCGTGCCCCGGCGAGCTCGAGCAGTTCGGCGTGACGGAGCAGGTCCGAGGACGTCGGGCGGACGGGCAGTGCCGGGAAGAGCGCTCGCAGCCGGCCGGCCAGCGCCGGGCCGGGGCCGGAGTCCCAGGTGAGCGCGGCCGCCATCGCGGAGCTCACCGCGTCGAGCGCGGGCAGCGCGGCGAACACCCCGGCCTCGCCGCCGCCCCCGGGCCCCTCGGCCAGGGGAGGCGCGCCGAGCTGGACGGCCATGTCCGCATGACGGGTGAGCGCCGCGGCGGACCGCACCCGCCCCTCGATCACCGCGGCCGCGATGTCGAGGTCGGCGACCGTCTTCGCCGGATAGCCGTCGACGATCAGCCGCTCGGCGAACTCCCGCAGCTCCCGCCCACCGAACCGGGGCAGGCCGCGCCCGCCGGCGAGGCGCTCGCGCAGCTCGCCGAGCAGCCGGAGCTGGTCACGGGGGTCACCGCCCGGCACCTGCGCGGTGTGCCCGAACACCCGGACGCGCAGGGCGTGCAGCGCGGTGACGGCCGCCGCGAGCTCGGCCGCCTGGCCGCGCCAGAAGTCGGCCAGGCGGGGCGAGGAGGCGCACTGGTCGCGCAGGGCCACCAGCCACGGCTCCTCGACCGCGCGCAGCGCCGCGACGCCGGCCAGGGTCTCGGCGCGCAGCTGGGCGAGCCCAGCCTCGCCCAGCTGATCGACCGCGATGGCGGTGAGCCCGGCGCGCTCCGCCTCGGCCACGCCGGAGCCCAGCTCGTCCAACCGCTGGAACAGCGCGGACAGCGGCGTGGCGCCCGGCAGCGCCGTCGGGTCCGGCAGCGGCCGGCCCGCGGCCGCTGCCTCCTCGGGGGAGATCTGCCGGGCCAGCGCGACCAGGTCGACCAGCTCGCCCGGCCGCAGGGGCGGTGGCGCCACCGGGTCGAGCCGGTCGGGGACGAGCCCGAGTTCGTGCTCGTTGCGCGCGAGCCACTCGGAGACGTCCGCCGCCCGGGCCCGGCCGTGTGGCAGCTCGAACTCGTGCTCCTCGCCGCGCAGCAGCTCCACCAGCTCGAGCTCCAGCGCGCGGGTGCGGGAACGCACCGCGTCCAGCTCGGCGGCGAGCCCGGCGACCTGACGGGTCTCGGCGCGCAGGTCGACATCGGCGACGGCGGCCTGGATCTCCACCACCGAGGCGCGCAGCTCCTCGATGTCGGCCTGGCTGGAACCGAGAACGGCGACCGAGAGGTGCCGCAGCTCGGCGGGGATCTTCTCCCGCAGGACCACCAGCGCCTGTTCGTCCTGCGCGGTCACGAGCACGCGGCGCCCGTGCGCCACCAGGTGACACACCAGGTTGGCGATCGTGTGGCTCTTGCCCGTGCCCGGCGGGCCCTGCACGGTGACGCCACGGGACGTCGCCAGCTGGGTCGCCACCCGCTCCTGGTCATCGTTGGTCGGCAGCGGCATGAGCAGCCGCGCCCCTGTCGCCGCCCAGCCGTCGTCGGCTCCGCCGCCGATCGGATCCGGGTTCCCGCCACCGGCGAACTCGCCGCGGGCCTCCTCGAGTGCCTCGGTGACCAGCGCGTCCGGCGCGACGACGGCGGCGACCGCCTCGGGCAGGAAGTCGAGCTCGGCCATCGCCTCGCGTAGCTCGCTGTAGAAACGCGCGCCGGTGGCGGGCCGCGGCCGCAGGAACAGCGCCCACGTGTCGACGACACGGGCGTCCGGCCCGGGGGGCGGCAGGTCCGGCCCGGGCAGGACGGCGGCGTCCAGACCGAGCGGCGCGACCAGCTGATCGTGGATCTCGGCGAGCTCGGCCGGATCCCACACGTCCGGCGGGTCCGCGCGCAGCCGGTCGCGCAGGCCGGGCAGCGACCGGAGTTCCGGTGCCTCCAGCCCCCGCACCGGATCGGTCTCCAGCACGGTCGAACCGTCCGGCGACACCCGGATGAGGCCGGTGTCCTGGTCGACCTCCACCTGCACGGGGGTCACCAGCAGGGGGTGTTCGACGATTACCTGCTCGCCACCGGCCGCGGCCGGCTGCCAGCTCAGCACCGAGTGGCCCCAGACGAGCTGCAGCCCGGCGGTGTCGGCGGCATGCCGCAACCGCAGGTCGAACAGCCTCTCGTAGAGCTGCCGGGCGGCGTGGGCCGCCCGGGCCGGCGCCGCCCAGGGCTGCCAGGAGTCGTGAACCCACCGGGCATGGGCGCGGGTGACGGCGGCGGGATCCTCACCGCGCCCGGCCGCCCGCTCGGGCAGATCGACCGGCAGCGCCGGTGGCGCGTCCGGCAGCACCTCCACCCCGCCGATGTAGGGATACAGCTCCCGGGGGACCCGTGGCGGCTCCGGGGCGGCGACCTTGCCGACCTCCAGCCAGCTCGCCCGCGTCTCGCCGGGGCCGAGCCGCACGGCCGCGTGCACCGGCACGTCACGCGGCAGCACCGGCACCGGCGTGTACTCGGCCAGGCGGCGGCGCGGCGCACCGCGCAGGTCTGTGGCGAGCGCGGCCAGGTAGTCGAGCAGGCGGAGCGAACGGCTCTTGACCAGGTCGAGGGCGGACATCGGACTCCTCCGGCGGGTGGGTCAGGTGGCGCGGAGCGCCCCGTCCGCCCGCACGGGCCGGGCTGGCGGGACACCGCGACGATACGGCGCCGCACCGACAGAACCGTCGCGCAGGCCGCCGCCGGGTCGGATGCGCACGGCGACCTGCCCACATATGCTCCGCGGGTGCTCGCCCGCCTGATCGGCCTGATCGCCGCCCGATGACCGGCTACCTGCGCGACGCCGACGAGATCTACCGCCTGTCGTTCGCGACGATCCGGGCCGAGGCGGACCTGACCGGCCTGCCCGCCGGCCTCGCCCACGTCGTCGTACGCATGATCCACTCCTGCGGGATGGTCGATCTCGTCCGTGACATCGCGTTCTCTCCCGGGGTGGCCGCCGCGGCGCGGGCCGCACTCGTCGGCGGTGCGCCGGTGCTCTGCGACACGGCGATGGTCGCCGCCGGGGTGATCCGCCGCCGGCTGCCCGCGGACAACCCCGTCATCTGCACGCTCTCGGACCCGCGGGTCCCGGAGCTCGCCCGGCACTCGGGAACCACCCGCACCGCCGCCGCGGTGGAGCTGTGGCGCGGCCGCCTCGACGGCGCGGTGGTCGTCGTCGGCAACGCCCCGACCGCGCTGTTCCGCCTGCTCGAACTGGTCGAGGACGGAGCCGGCCGGCCGGCCGCCGTCGTCGGGGTGCCGGTCGGTTTCGTCGGGGCGGCGGAGTCCAAGCAGGCCCTGGCCGCCCACCCGAGCGGGCTCGAGCACCTCGTGGTGCGCGGCCGGCGCGGCGGCAGCGCGATGGCCGCGGCGGCCGTGAACGCCCTCGCCCGCGACGCGGACTGACCGGACCGGTGGAGACGGAACCGGCCCCTGATCCGGTACCGGGGGCGGAAGGCGCGCCCACGCCCGCATCCGCGCCGGGACTGGAATCGCGAGGTGCGTCCGCGCCGGGGACCGCCGGCGAGCGGTCGGGCCGGCGGTCCGGCGCCGACCGCGGCACGCTGAGGTACGGCTGGACCACCGGCGCCTGCGCGACGGCGGCGGCGACGGCCGCCTATACCGCCCTGCTGACCGGCGAGTTCCCCGATCCGGTGACCATCACCCTGCCTGGCGGGGCCCGGCCCGCGTTCGCGCTGGCCCGTGAGTGGCTCGGGCCCGACTCGGCCACCGCGGCCGTGATCAAGGACGCTGGGGACGACCCCGACGTCACGCACGGCGCCGTCGTGACGGCGTCCATCCGCCGCGGATCGCCGGGAACCGGCGTGGTGTTCCGCGCCGGTGTGGGAGTGGGCACGGTGACCAGGCCGGGCCTACCGCTGGCGGTGGGGGAGCCGGCGATCAACCCGGTTCCGCGCCGGATGATGCGCGCCGCCGTCGCCGAAGTCGCCGCGGCACACGGCGACGGCCCCGCGCACACCGCCGGAACCACGGCCAGGGCCAGTACCGCCGCCGTCGTCGACGTCGAGATCGAGATCGGTGTGGACGGCGGAGCGGAGCTGGCGACCCGAACCTGGAACCCGCGGCTGGGAATCCTCGGGGGGCTGTCGATTCTCGGCACCACCGGAATAGTCGTCCCCTATTCCTGCTCCGCGTGGATAGACAGCATTCGCCGTGGCATCGACGTTGCCCGTGCGGCCGGGCACCGGCATGTGGCCGCGTGCACCGGCAGCACCTCGGAGCAGGTCGCCCGCGACCGGTACGGGCTTCCCGACGAAGCCCTGCTCGACATGGGTGACTTCGCCGGCGCCGTGCTCAAGTACCTGCGGCGTCATCCGATCCCGCGACTGACGGTCGTCGGCGGGGTCGGCAAGCTGGCGAAACTCGCCGCCGGACACCTCGACCTGCACTCCGGCCGCTCGCAGGTCGACCTCGCCGGCCTCGCCGCGCTCGCCCGCTCCGCCGGAGCGGGCGCGGATCTTCAGGCCGCGATCCTCGGAGCCAACACCGCTCTCGGTGCGCTGCGGATCTGTGCCGACGCGGGGATAGCTCTCGGTGATCTCATCGCCGCCGGCGCGCGTAGGACCGCCTGCGAGGTCCTGCGCGAGGCGCCGGTGACGGTCGACGCCCTCGTCATCGACCGGGTCGGAGTGGTGGTGGGGTATTCGGACGGGACCTGCTGACCGGGGGCCGAAACCAGATTGACCGGCACCGAAACCAGATTGCTGCCCGCGGCGGATTCCGCCGGAATTCGCCGCGGGCGGATGGCTGGACCGTCGGCTATGCGGCGACGAGGTGAACGGCGGCCGCGTGATGGCACGGCTTTCCGTGCAGCCCCGCGACGCAGGTGCAGTGCCCGGTGACGGCGGTTCGATAGGTGGCGCCGCGATGGCCGACGGTGAGCCAGACCCGGCGACCGCGCAGTGGGGTGAGGCCGCCGAGTTCGAGCAGCTCGAGAGCATCCTCGAGCTGCCGGTCGGAGTAGCCGGTGAGGGTCGGCGCGGTGTGGCGGATGTGGCGCGTGCACCCGGGCCCGAGCCCCACGGCGACGCTGAGCGGGCTGGTGAGCGCGCGGCCGCAACGCAGGCACGGGGTGGGCGTGGCCACGGGGGTGGGGGTGATGGGAACGGTCATGTCGGCTCCCCTCGAAGTGCGTATCCCAATGATATCTTCCGGCGCCGCGCTCGGTGGGAATTCCCGGAATCGTCCACCATGATTTCCTGGCCCGCGCCGGCCGTGCGTCCCGCTCGTTGGAAGAAGGTCGGCCGGGGGAACGGGGGAACCGAGAATGCGGTCGGGTGGAGTTATTTCTGTGTCGTATGAGTGATTGTCGGGCCGCGTCGAGCCCGCCGCGTGAATCCCGGGGCGCGAGGTCGCCCCCGACAATCGCCGGCGGCGCCGGGAGCGGATGGGCCTGGGCCGGGCGTCCGGAGCTCTGCCCCGCGCGGGCAGAATCCCCCGAGTGGTGCCGCATCCGCGAAGGCCGGCCCTGCTGTGACGCGCGCCGGGCGGGGCGGGTATCTCGAGCGGACCACGGTCGGACAGCGGGCCACTGACGGACCTGGGTGGTGAGGGGGACGGACACGGTGGGTACCGGCGAACCCGGCGGCGGGGCCGGCGTGGTCACTGGAGAGCTGCTTGAGCTCGCCGGGGTGCTTACCGACGTCCTGGCCGCGTACGACCTGGGGCCGGCCCCGGTGCCGGTCCTGGTCAACATCTCCGAGAACATGACGTACCGGATCGACGACGTCGCCGGGAACCGTCGCTGGGCGCTGCGGCTGCACAGGCCGGGCTACCACGATGCCGCGGAGATCGTCGCCGAGCTGGCCTGGGTGGCGGCGCTTCGGGCCGAGGGAGTGGTCGCCACGCCACCCGTGGTGGCGAACCGGTTCGGATCTGTGGTGACCACGGTCCGGTCGGGGGATGCGATCCGGCACGCGGTGCTGTTCGAGTGGGTCGACGGGGTCTCGCCCGAGCTCGGTGACACCGCCGGGCTGATCTCCTCGTTCGGTCTCCTCGGGGACATCGCCGGCCGGATGCACGACCACGCCGCCCGCTGGTCGCGGCCCGCCGGGTTCAGCCGTTTCGCCTGGTCCTGGCACGCGACGCTCGGGCCGGGGGCGCGCTGGGGGAGCTGGCGCGCCGGGGTGGCGGCGGTGCTGCCCGGCGAGGCGGAGCGCGTGGTCACGATGCTCGAACCGGCCGCGGCGGAGGTGGAGCGTGGGCTCGCCGCCTATGGCCGTGGGTCGGACCGCTTCGGGCTGATCCACGCGGACATGCGCCTGGCCAACCTGCTCGTGGCCCGGCCGGCCATGCCCCGAGCCCCTGGCCTGGTTGGCGAGATCCCGGCCGCCGACCGTGCGGCCGCCGGGCGGTCCGGTGCGGTGATCCACGTGATCGACTTCGACGACTGCGGCTTCGGCTGGTACCTCTACGACCTCGCCGCGGCGCTGTCGTTCATCGAGCACAGCCCTGCCCTGCCGGCGCTGGTCGCGGCCTGGCTGGAGGCCTACCGAGCCCACCGCCCGCTCGGGCCAGCGGACCTCGCGGTCGTGCCGACGCTCGTTCTGCTGCGCCGGCTGCTGCTCGTCGCCTGGCTGGGTACCCACCCGCACTCCGACGCCGTCCCCGATGCCGCCGCGTACGCCCGGGACACCGCCGCGCTCGCCGACCGCTACCTCGCCCGCACCCTGCTGCCGGACCTCGCGCACCACTCCCGTCCGTAGCTCCGTTCGTTGCAGCGCGGCGGGTGGGTGAGTCCTGGGTGTCACCGGGCCGCCGCGGTTGTCCAGCGGGGGCTGTCGGGGGGCGTCGCGTCCCGGGGCGACGGGAATGGATGGTGGTGGGAAGGAATGGATGGTGGTGGGAAGGCAGTGGGCTGGTGCGGCCGGGGCCGGCCGGGAGCGCCGTCGGCCGGGCTCTGGCGGGGAACACCGCGGGGCGTCGGCGGGACGTCGGTGGGATTTCGGTCCTCGTCCCGTGGGGGGCGGGGGCCTGTCCGGAGGTCGTCCCGGGTATGTCCGCGAGGTGTCGGTTGCGCATCATCCACCTTGCGCGGTGGTGATCGGTTGGTGTCCGCCGCGCGATGACCGGGTTGCCCAGCCGACGTCGCCGGTGGGCGAGTCGTCCGGACCGGTACGCTCGGTCCGAGAAACCGGAAGGGAGCTGGGGCGATCGTGGTCCGATCCAGTCGGGCGTCGGGGGACCGTAGCGGTGTCGGGATCGGGGGGCCGTGAACGAGCCGCTGACCGTTGACGGCGCCGAGTTGGATGTCCGCAAGCTCGGCCCGTGCCGGATCGACTCGCCGCTGCTCCCGTTGCTAGGTGCGCGGCCGACGACCCAGCACTACATCGACGAGGGCGACAAGGTCCTCTTCGACGACACCGTTTCGATGATCTCCGCGCGGAAGGTGCCGCTGGACGAGCTGCCGGGCTTCGAGCCCGCCGGGCCGCGCCGCAAGATCTACTTCGACCCGTCCAAGACCCGGGTGGGGATCGTGACCTGCGGGGGGCTCTGCCCCGGTCTGAACAACGTCATCCGCGGGCTGGTGCTCGAGCTGACCAACCACTACGGCGTGAACCGGATCTTCGGATTCCGGCACGGCTACCAGGGTTTCATCGCCAAGTACGGGCACAGCGTCGTCGACCTCACCCCGGAGTGGGTGGCGAACATCGACGAGGACGGCGGCACGATCCTCGGCACCTCCCGCGGCCAACAGGACCCGGCAGAGATCGTCGACTGCCTTTCCCGGATGAACATCAACATCCTGTTCGTGATCGGCGGTGACGGCACGCTGCGCGGTGCGCGGGCGATCGCCGGCATCGTCGCCGAGCGCGGGGAGAAGATCGCGGTCGTCGGCATCCCGAAGACGATCGACAACGACATCCCCTACATCGACCAGAGCTTCGGGTTCCAGACCGCGTTCGCGAAGGCCGCCGAGTCGATCCGCGCCGCGTACGCCGAGGCGACCTCGGCTCCCGGCGGGGTGGGCATTGTCCGGCTGATGGGCCGCCACTCCGGCTTCATCGCCTGTTACGCGGTGCTGGCCAAGAGCGACGCGGACATCGTGCTCATCCCGGAGCTGCCCTTCACCCTGGAGGGGGAGCGGGGCCTGCTCGCCTACATCCGTCAGCGGGTCGAGAAGCGGGGTCATGCCGTCGTCGTCGTGGCGGAGGGCGCCGGGCAGGACCTGGTCGCCGGCCTGCCCGAGTCGTCCGACGCCTCGGGGAACCGCAAGCTCTACGACATCGGCCCGGAGCTCTCCCGGCGGATCACCGAGGATTTCGCCGCCCGCGGTGCCGAGCTCAACCTGAAGTACATCGACCCGAGCTACCACATCCGCAGCGTGGCGGCGAACCCGTACGACAACGTCTACACGATCCGGCTGGCGCACGCGGCGGTCCACGCCGCGATGTCCGGGCGCACGGAGATGGTCGTCGGGCGCTGGCGCCGCCGGTTCATCCACATCCCGATCGCGCTCGCCGTCAGCCAGCGCAACCAGGTCGACCCGGCCGGTGACCTGTGGATGTCGGTCCTGGAGGCCACCGGCCAGCCCTACCGCTTCGGCTGACCGGCGTCGGCCGCGTCCCGCGGCGGCCGACGGTCAGCTGAGCGTCGCGCGCATGACCTCGTCCAGGCCGCCCGGTTCGCCGTCCGGCTCGGTCTTCTCCAGGAGCATGGTCGCGTGCCGGCCGTCGAGCACGAGGGTGGCCAGCTGGCTGTCGAACCACGGCCCGTGGGTGACCTTCCACCGCACGGGCTGCCCCCGCATGCCGAGCAGGCGGGCGACCCGGCTGGAGACGGCGGCGAGCGGGCGGCGCCGGGAGAGCGCGTCGATCCGACGGATACCGGGGCCGAGTGGGTTGCGGAACGGCGAGCACACCGCCTGCCACACCGCCGACTCGCCACCGGCGGCGCTGATGGCGCTGCCGGTGGCGGTGGCGGTCGTGCCGGCACGGCTTGCGGTGAGGTGCGTACCGGCGGCCGGGTCGGCCGGTGCCCGACTCGCCGCGACCGGATCGCGGGCGGGTTCCGCCCTGGCCAGATAGGCGTGGTGGACGTCCCCGGACAGCACGACGACGCTCGCGGGAGCCGGGCCGTGCTCACCGGTCGAGACCTGGCCGAGCAGCTGGGTCATCCGGATGAAGGAGTGGCTGAACGCGGCCCAGTGCTCGAGGTCGAGCGCCTGCCGCAGGCGTTCCGCCCCGGCGGCCGCGACCCGTCCGAAGCGGCCGGAGGCCAGCCGCTCGCTCACCGCCTCGACGTTGTGGATCGTCGGGGTGAGCAGGTACGGCACGGACGTCCCGAGCAGGAGGTGATCGACTTCGCCGGTGTGCCGGGTCTGGTCCCGGATCCAGGACCAGTCGGCGTCGTGCACCATGGCGCGGGTCCCGTCGGGGGCGACGACGCGGGCGAAGCGGGAGTCGATGACGATCAACCGGGTGCGGCCGAGGTCCCACCGGTAGCTCCAGCGCGGCGGCGTCGGGGGGCGCTCGCCGGCCAGGTCACCGGTGTCGTGGCCGGCGCCGGCGTGGTCACCGACCGCGGTGCTGGTGTCGTGGTCCTGGTCGGACGCGAGTGCTCCGAGGTCCGGCATCCGGTCGACCCGCCGGGCGAAGGTGCGCAGCAGGTTCTCGCCGTCCTCGCCGCCGGAGGCAAGCGCCGTGACCGCGGTGAACACCGGGTCGTCGGCGAGCGTCCGCGGATCCAGGTTGCCCAGGTGCTGGTACAGCCAGTACGCCATGATCCCGCTGGTGATCCGGGTGTCCCACCAGGATTGCGACCGGATCTCGGCGCGCCAGGCGGCAGAGATGTTCCAGTCGTCGCGGACGTCGTGGTCGTCGGCGATCATCGCGGTCGGGACGGTCGAGAGCAGCCAACGGATCTCCCGCTGTGACCAGGCCTCCTGGTACAGCCAGGCGTACTCCGTGAAATCCGCGATCTCCTCGCCGGGCGGCACCGTGACGTCACGGTGGGCCCGGACGCGGGCCGCGGTCGCCGGCGACACGTGGTCCGCGTAGACCTGGTCGCCGAGGAGCAGCAGCGCGTCGGGCCAGGTGTCCGGCGGGGTCTCGGCCATGCGCAGGGCGAGGGCGTGCAGCGCGTCGGTGCCCAGGCCACGCGGGTCCTCGCCGGGGGACAGCGTGTACGGCTTCTCCTGCGGCGCGGTCACCCGGCACGAGCCGAACACCAGCCGGACGGGACGGTCGCCACCCACCTGCCGCAGCAGGCTGGGCGGGCTGCCCTCCTCGGGCCAGACGCACACCGCCTGGTCGGGCGATGGCACGCCCGCCGCAGTGAGCCAGACCTCGTACGGGTAGGCCGTGCCCGGCTCGAGGCCGTCGACCACGACCAGCGCGTAGTGGTGCCCGGCGACGGCGAAGGTCGGCGCCGCCGCGCGTGGCCCGAGCCCGGACCGGATCTCGACGGTGCAGGGCTCGTCGGTCTCCACCCACACGGACACGTGGCGGTCGCCGGCATACCGGTGCATGGGTCCGAGGAGGAGGCTGGTCATGAGTCCTACTCTCTCCGTGCCCCGTGGGAGGCGCCCAACGGGGGGTGGCCCGCCGCGGTGGTGGGTGACCGGCCGCGGCGAACTGGATCACCGCTGGCGGAATCCTGGTCGCCGGCCGCGGTAATCCGGATGGCCGTTCGGTTGGACAGCGGCCGGCGGTTACGTGAGGCTTCTATCTGTGTCCATACAGTCACGATCGTGGGTGGTTGCCGGCGCTCGTCCGCATCGGAGCCGGCCGTGATCCGCCCCGGGACGCAGCGCCGGGCGGAGCGGCCGCCGGCCGCTGGGCGGGCCCGTGAGCTGGCCGGACGGGTTCCTGCGGCCAGGGCGCTCGTCGACCGCCTCGACCGTGCGGGAGCCGGTCCGGTGGACGCGCTCGCGCGGGCCGCGCAGGTCGCGGACGCCCGGGTGCTGGCGAGCATCGACCGGGTCGGGCCCATCGCGACAGACGCCGAGGCGGCGGGCGCCACGACCGCCTCCTACCTGACCCTGCTCGACCTCGCCGACCGCGCCGGGATCGCCGACGATCTCGACATCAGTCTGCGGCTCGCCGCGGTCGGCCAGGCCGTCCCCCGCGACGGTGCCAAGATCGCCCACGGGAACGCCGCCGAGATCTGCGCCCGCGCCCGCGAGGTCGGCGCCACCGTCACTCTGGACATCTTCCCCCTGGACGCCGCCGAACCGGCCGCCGTCGACGCGATGCTGGTGACCCTGTCGGAGCTGCGCCGGGACGTCCCGGCGACCGGTGCCGTGCTGCGGACAGGCCTGGCCCGCACCGTGGCGGACTGCCGGGACCTCGCCCGTCCGGGCTGCCGGGTCCGGCTGTGTCCGGGGCCCGCGCGGGCCAGGCAGTCGGCGCCCGGCGCGCGCCGGGCGCGGCTCGACCGGCGCGGTGCGTTCGCCAGTTCCCTGGGTGTCCTCATGGCCGGACCGGGCTATCCCATGGTCGCCACAGACGATCCGGGGCTGATCGCGCTCACCGCCCGGCTGGCCATGCATGTCGGTCGCCGCCGCGACAGCTTCGAGTTCCAGGCCCTGACGGGCACGCTCGGCCGCGAGCACCGGCGGCTGGCCGCCGAGGGCTACCGGACCAGGGTGTACGTCGGGTACGGCCCGCTCCGGCCGGCCCGCGCGCGGTAGGTCCGCGGGCGGGCCGGCCGGAGCGGGCGACGGACACGGAGCCGGCGGGCACGGGACAGAGCGGAGTCGTTCGGCTCGTGCCGTCACCGCCGGACGGGGAGTCACTGCCGGACGGGGAGTCACTGCCGGACCGGGACGGTCTCCCCGTCGGTCCGGGTGCCCGGGTGGAGCAGGGCCTCAGGGATCCG
Source organism: Parafrankia sp. BMG5.11 (assembly GCF_004337455.1). NCBI lineage: Bacteria > Bacillati > Actinomycetota > Actinomycetes > Frankiales > Frankiaceae > Parafrankia > Parafrankia sp. BMG5.11. Next base: position 20,031 of record NZ_SJXI01000062.1, read on the forward strand.
CAGGTCGGCGGGGGCCGAGCCGGAGCCGCGACACGCCCGGCAGCGGCGGCGGTAGGTCGTCCGGCCGCTGCCGTAGAAGGCCCGCCCCTCACCACGGCACTCCGGGCAGGTGCCGTCGCCCATTCCCAGCCGGCGGCCGGGCGCGAGGCGGACGGCGAACCACGCGGCGCCGACGGCGATCAGAACCACCAGGGCATAGCTCCACGCGGCGCCGCCCGCGCCACCGACGAGGGCGAAACCCACCCCCGCCGTGACGACGAGGACCGCCGCAGCGATAACCGTGCGCATGTCGCACCGCCCTTCCAAGGCCGCACAGGGTGAGATGAGCGGACGGCGGCTCGGCTACTGCCGCTCTCGGGTCGAAAGCGGGGCCGGGAGGCAGATTTCGTCCGTGCTCCCTGCATGCCCGACATGCGCCGGGCTACACCAACGGCGGCGAATTGATGCGCCGAGGCGCGACCCGGCCCGGACCCGTCTTCGGTCCGTTTCGGTGACGGTCGGACCACATCCGTGACCGAGTGGCTGCGGCGGCCCGTGCCGGCGGACCACCCGTCTGGGGGATGATGTCTCCCGCGGCCTGTCCACGCGGGCACCCGCGCTCCTCATCCTGGCCCCGGGAGGTTCACCGCGATGTCCTCGCCCGCCTCGATACGGCTCGAGACCCGCCTGCTCGTCCGGGTGGGCGGCAGCGTCCTGCTCGCCCGCCCGCCGGACGACACCTGGCATGTGCTGCCGGGCGGTCCGGTGGAGCCCGAGGAGCACACCGAGCAGGCGCTGGCCCGCCACGTCGCCGGCCTCGGTGACCTGGGGTCCCTCGGCGCCGCCCCCGCCCGCCGGCCGGCCGGGCGCCTTGGCGGCCCGTCCGCGACGCGGCCGCCCGGCTGGCGCTTCGTCGGCGCGGCCGAGCACGCCGAGCACGCCGGGGGAGACCTGGGTAGCGCCGCCGGCCTCGGGCAGGCCCACACCCTGACGATCCTGTTCGCCGCCGAGTGGCCGGCCGGAGTACCGGTCCCGCCCGGTTGGCAGGGGTACGACCTGGCCCCCGTCGAGGCCGGTCTGCTCCTCACCACGCGGATCCGCCCGCTGCCGGTGGGCGCGGCGGTACGTAGGTGGGCCATGGACGAATGGCCCGTATGGCGGGGCATCGCGCCGGGCGCCGGCGAGGTCGGGCGCCTCGGGCGCCGCCTTTCCGTCGCGTCCCTGCGGGCGCAGCTCGCGGCCCGGCGGGAGGAGCTTCGCGGCAATGCCTTCCGCGACGCCGCGGTCGCGATGTGCGCGCTGGTGACGGCCGCGGACGGCCGGGTCGACCCGGCGGAACGCGAAGGGCTGCGCGCGTTCGTGGCCAGCGACCCGGTCATGTCGCACTTCCCGCCGGACGAGCTCGAGGCCCTCTTCGACGCGCACCTGCGGCGCCTCGTCACCGATCCGCAGGCCGGCCGGGCCGCCGCGTTCGCCGAGATCGCGAAGGTCCGCAACCGGCCCACGGAGGCGGCGGCGGTGATCCATCTGGGCGAGGTCATCGGGCGGGTGGACGGTGAGTTCGTCGCCAGCGAACAGGCGGTCGTCCTCGATGCCGTGCAGGTGCTCAGGCTGGACCCCGCCGAGTTCGGGATGCACTCCGCCCGTCGCATCGCCTAGCCCGCCCGCACCCCCCGCATCGACCCCCCGTTTGGAGCACTCATGGCCCCGCCCGCCCCCGTCGAGATCAGCGCCCGGGTGCTCTTCGTCGCCCAGGACCGCGTGCTGCTGGCGAACCGCCGCGGGCAGCCGTGGTTCTACCTGCCGGGCGGCAACGTGAACCCGGGAGAGACGGTCGAGGCGGCCCTGCGCCGGGAGACCCAGGAGCAGGCCGGCCTCGACGTGGCCGACCTGGAGTTCATCGGCTGCGCCGAGAACGTCTACGTCGAGGGCGGCGTCCGCCACCAGGAGATCAACGTCCTGTTCGCCGCCGATCTGCCCTGGGGGTCGCAGATCGGCAGCCATGAGTTCGACGTCGACATCACCTCGGTGTCGATCGGCAACCTGTCCGGCCTCGACCTGCGCCCGGCGAGCCTGCGGGACGTCATCCACGGCTGGCTGGCCGACCGGGAGCCGGGCTGGCACGGAGCGGCGCCGGCCGCGAGGTGACACTCCGCCGTCCGATAATCTCGCCTGGTGGTTAATGGCACCGGCGAACGCGGCGGTTTCCCGGATCAGCCCGGTGATCTCCCCGGTGATCTTCCCAGGCAGGGTAACCCCGCAGCCGGCCGGGCTGGTCCGGGCGGCCCGGCGGGGGAGGCGCCGCCGAGCCGTTGGGCGTCCCTGACCGGTACACGCGGCGGAGGTGCGCCGAGCGTCGCCGTGGGGGACCGCTACGACGAGCGGTTCGCGAGCCTCGCGGCCAGCGGCCTGGACATTCACGGCGAGGCGAGCTTCTGCGCCGCGCTCGTCCCCGCCGGTGCGCGGATCCTCGACGCCGGCTGCGGCACCGGGCGGGTCGCCATCCGGCTCGCCGAGCTGGGCTGTTCGTGCACCGGTGTCGATGTCGACCCGTCGATGCTCGCGCGGGCGAAGGCGGTGTCCGGCGAGGTGACCTGGATTCTCGGCGATCTCGCGAACCTGCCCGCCGCGCTCGCCGACCAGGGCGCCACGGCGCCGGCGGGCCGGGCTGGCCCGTTCGACCTGGTCGTGGCGGCGGGCAACGTGATCCCGCTGCTCGCGGAGGGCACGGAGGCGCACGTGCTGCGGGTCCTCGCGGGTGTCCTGCGCCCGGGTGGCCTTCTTGTCGCCGGGTTCGGCCTTGACGGCGCGCACCTGCCGCTGCCCGAGGCGCCCTTCGGCCTCGCCGAGTACGACCGCTGGTGCGCGGGCGCGGGCCTCACCCTCGAGCGCCGCTTCGCGACCTGGGACGGCGCGCCCGACCGTCCCGAGGACGGCTACGCCGTGAGCGTGCACCGCCGGGACTGACCCGGCCCCGGAGGCGGATCGGCCGGCCCGGCCTTGTCGATCGGTGGTGACGGGGATCGCCGTCCGGCGTTCAATGGTGCCTGTGAATCAACCACTTGGGCAGCATGCGGCGGGAAGTTCCGGCGGTCCGCCGTTCGCGCTCGAGGAGGGCGACCGGATGCTCCGGGTCCGCCTCGACGGCGGCGAGATGTACGCGAAGCAGGGGTCCATGGTGGCCTACCGCGGCAAGGTCGACTTCGCCTACAAGGGGCAGGGCGTCGGCGGCTATCTCCGGCGCGCGGTCACCGGCGAGGGCCAGGACCTGATGCGGGTCAAGGGCCGCGGCACCGTCTGGTTCGCGGAGTCCGGCAGCCACATCTCGATCTTCCACCTGGACAACGACCGGATCACGGTCAACGGCCGCAGCCTGCTCGCCCTGGAGTCCGGCGTCCGTTACAAGATCACTACGACGTCCGGCGGGATCGGTGCGATGATCGCGGGCGGCGTGTTCAACACCGAGGTCTCCGGAACGGGCGGTGTCGGCGTGCTGTGCCTGGGCAGCCCGCTCGTCCTCCCGACGGACGAGCCGGTGTGCGTCGATCGCGACGCGGCAGTCGCCTGGACGGCCGGCGTCCGCACCCGGGTGATCTCCAGCTTCAAGGTGGGCAATCTGATCGGGCGCACCTCCGGCGAGCTCGCCCAGATCGAGTACAGCGGGCGCGGTGGCTTCGTGGTGGTCCAGTGTGGTGAGATCCCGGCTCGTGGCGCGGAACCGAGCAGCTGACCTCGGCCCCGCCGACGCCGAGATCGACGCCGACGCCGACGCCGACGCCGACGCCGAGGCCGAGGCCGAGGCCGAGGCCGAGCTGGAAGTCGAACTGCGACAGGCGCTGCTCGCGGCGGGCCTGCCGCTTGAATCCCTCCCGCTCGAATCCCTGCCCTTCGAGGCCGCGCCGTTCGAGGCCCGACCGACGGCGGCGCCCGCGGCCAGGCCCGCGCTCGACTGGGCCGGGTCCGGGCTCATGTGGCTCACCGGCCGGCCCGCGGCGGTCCCGGTCGTGCCGGACGCCCCGGTGCTGGGGCGGGCCCGGGCGGCCGCTGCGCTGCTCCGCGCCGCGTCCGCGCAGCTGGGCGCGGCGGTCGAGGTTGACGTCCCCGAGCTGCTCGCGGGCCGGGCCGCGCTGCTCGGCCTGCGCCGCGGCGGGACGATCTCCGCCAACGGCGGCTGCCGGCTGCTGCGGGCCGCCGACGGCTGGGTCGCGGTGAACCTCGCCCGGCGGGACGACGTGGAGATGCTCCCGGCGCTGCTCGGCGTGGATCCCGCGGAGGTCACCGCACCCGCGGGTGGCCACCGTGACCCACTTGAGACGACATGGGCGGCGCTGACCGCCCTGCTGCCCGCCCATGACCGCGCCGACCTGGTCGATCGTGCCTGGCTGCTTGGGCTACCCGTGGCGTCGCTCCCATCCGCCGAGCCGGCCGAGCCCCGGCCACCGGTCCGGATCGCCGTCCAGGGCATCGCCGTCCAGAGCGAGGTGCCGGGCCGGCAGGGGGAGGCCGCCGGACCGGCAGCGGTTGGGAACGGGGCCGGCTGTCCCCTTGTCGTCGACCTCTCGTCGCTGTGGGCTGGTCCGCTGGCGGCCCGCCTGCTGGGGCGGATGGGCCTGCGGGTTGTGAAGGTCGAGAGCGTGCACCGCCCGGACGGGGCACGGCTCGGTGACCCGGACTTCTACCGGTGGCTGCACGCGGGCCAGGACGAGGAGCGGTTCGACTTCACCGACCCGCGAGGGCGGGCGGCGCTGCACCAGCTCGTCGAGCGGGCCGACGTCGTGATCGAGGGCTCCCGGCCACGCGCGCTCGCGCAGCTCGGTCTGGACGCCGACCGGTGGGTGCGGGCCCGTTCCGGTCGGGTCTGGCTGAGCATCACCGGGTACGGGCGGGCGGCCGGCGCCGGCGGGCACGGGCCCGGCCCGGTCGCCTTCGGTGACGACGCCGCGGTCGCCGGCGGACTCGTCGGCTGGGACCGGACGGCTCCCGGCGGCTCCGTCCCGGTGTTCTGCGGTGACGCGATCGCCGACCCGCTGACCGGCCTCTTCGGCGCGTTGGCGGTCGCGCTGTGCCGGGCGGCCGGGCGGGGGGCCCTGCTGGACGTCGCCATGCGCGACGTCGCGGCCTTCGTCGCCGCCCCGCGGGTCCGCGGCCGAGGGCTGAGCGATCCGGGGCGTCGGTGGGGGGAAGGGCCCTGGTCGGTCACCGGCTCCGACGAGCTCGGCTGGACGGTGCGCCAGTCCGGCGCCCAGGGCCGGGTGCTCGCGCCGCGCCGCCCCCGCCTGCCCGGCTGAGCGGACGAGGTCAGCCCTCAGCGGACCCGGAATCCGCGGGCTCGTCGTCGCCTGCCGCGTGGACCTCCCGGAGCCCGGAGACGATCTCGGTCGGCGGATCCGTCCCGTCGTCGTCGGGGCCGGGGCCGGGGCCGGCATTGGCGTCGGCGTGGGCATCGGCCGTGGCATGAGCGACGCGGGCGTGGGGACCCGCGTCCACGACCGCCTCGTCGCCGGCCTCGGTGACGGCGTCGTTCCCGTCCGTTCCGACCAGTCCGCCCACTTCGGCCCGCAGTTTCACCGGACCGGCGTCGAGCTGACCTGGCCGGTGCCGGGGGAGCGCCCTGCTCCGCGCGGCGGCGCGGTAGGCCGTATACCGGAAGGGCGTGCGCTGGAACGGGCGCGGCCGGGCGGCCGCCCGGGGCCCGCCCGCCCGCCACGGGAGCCCGAGGACGACGCCGTGGCCCCCCGCCCCGTGCCGGGGGCCCGCTCCCCGGGCCCGCGAGATCCAGACCAGGGCCCCGATCCCGGCCAGCCACAGGCTCCACAGCAGGCGGGCGAGAACGGGCAGGTGGGGCGTGGGGAGCAGGCCCGCCGCCGAGACGGCGGCCGCGAACAGCAGCGCGGCGCAGGCGAGGCCGCTCCCGATGAGGACGGGCCGCGCCCAGCGCAGGACCTCCAACCGCAGCCAGTCCGCCGCCGCGGCGACAACGCGGCGACCGCGTTCGACCAGCCCGCGCCCGACGAGCCGGCCTCCGAGCGGGCTGCGTCCGGGGCGGTCAGGACGGTCAGGACGGGCGGGCGCGAGCGGCCACCAGTCATCGAAGACGGACGCGACGAAACGGGACGCGACCAGGACGGTCCAGGCGGCCAGCAGCAGCGGGCCGATCGTCTCGCCGCACAGGACACCAAGAGTGACGCGCAACGCGTCGAAGGCGGTCACACCGGGGGAGATCGGCCCGGGTCCTGGCGGATTGCGGGTGAGTAGCGGCACCCCGATGAGCCAGAAGGACCACTCGAAGATCATGGCGGTCGCGGCGGCGAGCCCCGTGAGGAGCAGCACCCAGGCGGCCCGGTTCGGGTTCGCGGCCGGCCGGCCCGGGCCGGCCCCGAGGCGGACGATTCGCGTCGTCAGCGGCACGAGCAGCACCGCGGATGCCGCCGTGAGCAGGGTGAACAGTGTGAGGGTCCAGGTCCGCGAGCCCAGCGCGGCCAGCGTCGCCGCGGCCGGGTCGTTCAGCATGCCGGGATAGCCGAAGGTGCGGACCAGCCCGGTCATGCCGAGGGCGTTGGTCAGCGCGCAGCCCACGAACAGCGCCGCGTCCGCGTCCACGGCACGTCGCATTGATGGCACTCCATGCTGTCTTGACGATGTCCCGGTGGGGACCGATCCAGCCTCAGCGTCGCACGACGGCTACGCCTCGTCGTCGGGGCTGGTCCGGGTGGCTGGTGGTTCGTGGCGCACCCGCGGACGGGAGCACGCGGGTGGACGCCCCGCGCCCCGCCCCGCTGTCGATCGGCCTATCGTTGGCCGCGCCGACGGTCGTGCCCGGCGGTCGCACGATGGCCGGACACGGGCGTGACGCCACGGCGTCCGGCCGGTGCTCCGAGCTGATCCAGACTCCGTGACCTGATCCAGACTCCGTGACAAGAGAGGCCGTTCGTGACCGCTGCCGCCGCTGTTCGCGCGTTCAACATCCTGCTGGTGGAGGACGACCCCGGCGACACGCTGATGGTTGAGGAGGCGCTGACCGACCGCGGTGTCAACCACGAGCTCCACGTGGCCGTCGACGGCGTGGAGGCGATGGCCTACCTGCGGGACCCCGCGAACCCTCGGCCCGACCTCATCCTGCTGGACCTCAACATGCCGCGGATGGACGGCCGGGAGGTTCTCAGCGCTTTGAAGGCGGACCCGCGGCTGCTGTCCATCCCGGTGGTTGTGCTGACAACCTCGGAGGCGCCGGACGACGTGCTGTACAGCTACACGCTGCACGCGAACGCCTACGTCTCGAAACCCGTGGACTTCGAGGCCTTCACCGAGGTGATTCATCGGATCGACGACTTCTATCTCGGTCTGGTGCGGCTGCCTCGCCGGTGACGCGTCAGCGAAGCCTTCCCTAACTGAGGACAGGCTAGCCTAAATAGGCGTCGATGTGAGGTTCGCGGCGCTCTTACCGGTATGCGCGCCGGGCTCCACTGTGATTTCCTGTTTCCTGGGCGAATTTGCGGCGCGCCGGCCCAATCCGGTGGCGGCGGCCTCCGGTGGCGGTGGCCAGGGTGTCCGGCGACGGTCCGGGTACCTTGCGTCGCGACGCCGCCCAGGACGGACCGGCGCGGACGTGCCGGAACGGTGCCGGAGGTCCCGGTGACCGTGGCCGTTCGTCCGGAAGGGCTGCACCCCCGCGGCCTGTGGGCGCGTCGAAGACGACTGAGGAGAGATGTAGACGGTGCGTGGCGACAAGGACATCATCGACCTGTTGAACAAGGTGCTGACGAACGAGCTGACGGCCATCAACCAGTACTTCCTGCATTCGCGGATGCAGCGTAACTGGGGATATCGCCGACTGTCGGACTACTTCTACCACGAGTCCATTGACGAGATGCGACACGCCGATGCGCTGATTGAGCGCATTCTCTATCTGGACGGCCTACCCAACCTGCAGCGGCTGCACACCCTGCGGATCGGCGAGACCGTGCAGGAGCAGCTGGAGACCGATGTGGCGCAGGAGGACGAGGCGGTCAGCCTTCTGCGCGACGGAATCGCGCTGTGCCGGTCGAAGAAGGACGTGGGCTCGGCGGTGCTGCTGGAGAAGATCCTCGTCTCCGAGGAGGAGCACATCGACTGGCTGGACGCCCAGCTCACGCTGATCGCCCAGCTCGGCGCGACGAACTACCTCACGCAGCAGATCCACGAGAGCTAGTCGGGGATCGGCGACGGCTTGCTGGCGCCGGTCGCGCCGATCCCGGGGCGCCGCGCCCCGGGATCGGCGGAGGGCCCGCCGTGGGCGGTGCGGTTCGGTGGTGTCGCCTGGCGGTGTCGCTCGGCGGACACCCCGGCCTCCGCCGCTACCCCGGCGCGGGAGATAGTCTGCCGGGGTTCCTGGCCCCGCCGTGACTCATGTGGGCCCGGGGCCGCGGCGCCGGTGACGCCGGCGGCACGAGCCTCGCGTATCCCCCGCCGCGGGCCGTGACGGCGCAACGGAGCGCCAGAGAAGGAGACCACGGCGCCATGACGCCCTCGACAACGATCAGCCCCCCGCTCGCGGACTACGACGCCGTCCCGGGTGACGACCTCCTCGCCGAGCCGGTCCGGGTGGCCGTCGCGATACTCATGGGGCGGGGCGAGAGCCGCGAGCCCTACGAGTGGCTCGCCCGGCGGCTGGCGCTCGACGGTTACGCCGCCGCGGTCGTTCCCGCCAGCGGGAACGTGGCGCACGCCGTCGGCGAGGTGCGCCGCCCCGGACTCCCCTTCGTCCTCCTCGGCTCGGACTCGGGCGCGCTGGCCGCACTGGCGATGGCCGGCTCACCCGCCGTGCGCCCCGACGGGCTCGTCCTGCTCGGGCTGCCGCTGCTGCACGTGCCGGTCGCCGGCATACCTGTCGGCGACCCGCCACCGCGGGTGCTGCCCGATCTCCCCATCCTGCTCATCCACGGCCGGGACGACCCGATCAGCCCGTTGCAGCTGGTGCGGATGACCACCCGGACGGCCGCCCGGACCGAGCTGACCGTGGTCCCCGGTGGGCACGCCGTGCTGGCGGGGCCGGGCCGGCGCAGTGTCCCGGCCCGGGTGCTGCTCTTCCTCGAGGACCTGATCGCCGGCTGAGGCTCGCGCCCGCTGCCCGCTGCCCGGCGGGCGCCAGGTGGCTGTGTCGACCGTTCGGGCTGTGTCGATTGTTCAGGCTCGACTGACGTCAGCGGTCGCTGTACTGTTCAGTCTATGGTGAAGCTTGTGGTGCACGGTGAGGTCCTGGCCAGGTTCGGGCACGCTCTGTCCGATCCCACCAGGGCACGCCTGCTACTCGTGCTGCGCAGGGGCCCGTCCTACCCGACGGAGCTCGCCGAGGTCCTCTCGGTGAGCCGGACGAATCTCTCCAACCACCTCGCCTGTCTGCGGGGCTGTGGGCTGGTGGTGGCCGTCTCCGAGGGCCGGCGCCTGCGCTACGAGCTCGCCGACGACGCCCTCGCGCACGCGTTGGACGACCTGCTCAGCGTGGTGCTCGCGGTCGACCCCGACCACGCCCACGGGGAGCCCGGCGGCGATCTCGTCGCGCCCGCGGGGGAGCAGCCGGCCCGGTTCGTGCCCACTGGTGGGAGCGTCGCCGCGCGCGACCTCACCGACCTGGTGGACCGGTGAACACCCCCGAAGGCCGCCACGGCGACCACGGGCACGACAACGGTCAGGGTCTCGTCCCGCCGCAGACCCGGCCCGCCCACGGCCACGACTCCGGCCACACCCACGCCCACGGCGGGCCCGGCGCGCCGGGCGGGCACGAGCACGCGGCGGGTCGGTCCGCTCCGCGCGGCTTCGACTCCCAGCGCCGCAGGCTGGCGTTCGCGACGGGCCTGAACGTCGCGATCGTCGTCGGCCAGGCCGCGGCCGGGCTGCTCGTCGGGTCGGTCGCCCTGCTCGCCGACGCCGCGCACAACCTCGTGGACGCGGCGGGCGTCGCGTTCGCGCTGATGGCGATCCGGCTCGCGAGGCAGGCGCCGTCCGCCACCCGGACCTTCGGCGGGCTGCGCTGGCCGGTGCTCGCCGCCCAGGCGAACGCGGCGAGCGTGCTGGTCGTGACCACCCTGGTCTGCGTCGAGGCCGCCGGGCGGCTCGCCCACCCCGAGCCGGTCGACGGCCTGGTCGTCCTGATCGTGGCGATCGCCGCGGCCGTCGGCAACGGGGTCAGCGCGCTCTTCGTCCACGAACGGCACGGTGATCTCAACACCAGGGCGGCGGTCACCCACCTGGCCGGCGACGCGCTGGTGTCGGTCGCGGTGGCCGGCGCCGGGCTCGTCATCTGGCTCACCGGCGGCTGGTACTGGCTCGACCCGGCGCTCTCCCTGGTCGTGGCGGCACTGATCGGGATCCAGGGCGTGCGCCTGCTGGCCGAGTCGTCCCGGGTGCTGCTCGAGGCGACCCCCGCCGGGCTGGACCTGGCGGCAGTGCAGGCGGACGTCCTTGCCGTGGAGGGCGTGACCGGGGTGCACGACGTGCACGTGTGGGGCCTGTCCGACCGGGTCGCCGCGGCGAGCGCCCATGTCGAGGTGGCCGGCCATCCGACACTCGAGGAGGCGCGGGCGGTCTCCGACCGGGTCAAGGCGGTGCTGGCGGAGAAGCACGGCGTCGTGCACGCCACCGTCGAGACGGAGTGCGAGCCGTGCTCGCCCGCCGGCGGCGACCCGTGCGACGTGCGCAGGGTGACCGTGCACCAGCTGGCCCCGGCGCACCGCCACTGATTCCCGGCGCCCCGCCTCCCTGGCGCACCGTCGCCATTGTGGACTGATCGTGTGCACCCAGTCGCGGTGGGTATGTCATGTCGAGTCGGATCGCGGCTTCCCCGGAAGCCGCGGGACGGCTCCCAGCAGGCATGACGACGAAGGGGAAACAGCCATGACGACCGCTCGGGACATCATGCACGGCGACGCGAAGTGCGTCGGCGCGGACGAGTCACTGGCCAGCGCGGCCCGCATGATGCGCGACCTCGGCGTCGGCGCGCTGCCGATCTGCGGCGCCGACGACCGCCTCGGTGGCATCATCACCGACCGCGACATCGTGATCAACTGTGTGGCGGAGGGCCGGGACCCGGCGTCGACCCGGGCCGGTGACCTCGGGAAGGGCAAGCCGCTGTTCGTCCGGGCGGACGCCGACCTCGACACCGTCCTGAACGAGATGATGGAGCACCGGGTGATGCGGATGCCGGTCATCGACAACAAGCGGCTCGTCGGGATGATCAGCGAGGCGGACCTGGCCAGGAACCTCTCCGGTGAGAAGCTCGGTGCTCTCGTCGAGGCGATCAAGAGCGGCCCGGCGGACCGGGTCACCTGATCCCGACCGGTCCCGTCCGGCGTCAGCCCGTGGCAGGCGTCGCCCGGCGCCTGCCACGGCGGCGCCGGGCCGGCCCGGCCGGCCGGGCCGTCCACCGCGCACGGCGGCCCGGCAGGCACGTCAGGCGCAGCACATCGCCCTCCACCACGCACGGGCCCTGCGCGAAGCTCGCCCGGAACAGCGCCAGCGCGGCGGTGTTCTCGGCGAGCACGTTGGCGTGCAGCTCGCGGACACCGGCCGCACACGCGCGACGTTCGAGCTCGGCGAGCAGCCGACGGGCCACCCCGTTGCGGTGGGCGTCGTCGACGACCGCGACCGACACCTCGGCCTCGGCCGGTCCGGTGCGGATCAGCCGCGCGATTCCCAGCGGACGGCGTTCCACCGCGACGAGCGCGATGCGGTCACGGCCGTCGACGTCCACGAGGGCGCGGCGGTGCGCTGCCGGAAGGGCGCCCAGCGGCGCGTGGAAACGCAGGTAACGGCTTCTCGGTGAGAGCCCGGCGAACACCTCGTCGACGATGGCCTGCTCGCCGGGGCGCAGCAGGCGGATTCGCGGCCCCGGCGGCGGGCAGGCTCGCACGCGGCTCCGGCGTACGAGCCGGCGCCGTTCCGGTTTCCGCCGTTCTCGTTTCCGCCGTTCCGGATGCCAGCGTTCTGATTGCGTGGTGGGTCCGGTCACCCATCCAGTTCACCTGCGGAAAACGGGCGCTCCAGGGTGTTTGTCACCCATCCGACCGCTCGCCCGCCGTCGCCTGGCCGACCCGTCGCCGGTGCGCACCGTCTCCCGCCCCGGCCGCCGATCCGTCGGGGTGCGCTCCGACGGCGTCGCGGATCTCACGGCCCATTCCGCCCGCCTGGCGTGCGCAGTGCGCACAGCAGAAGAAACGCCCGGAGACCTCCACGCCGTGCCCGATCACCCGGCAGTCGCAGTGCTCACAGCGCGGGGCGAGCTTCTGCACCGCGCACTCGAACGAGTCGAAGGTGTACGTCTCACCGCTGACGACCCGGATCTCGAAGGACATCCAGTAATCGTTTCCGCAGGTGTCGCACGCACGCATGACAGCCTCCTTGCGTCAGGACGTCCCGACGCTACTTTCGGTGCGCTCCTGATCGCACGTTCTCGCCCCCGGCGGTCCCTGGGCGAACCGGCGCGATCGCGGCACTCCGCCGCGGCCGGGTCGGCGGTTCGCCGGTGATGCGAGCGGCGAGCGCGTGGCGTCGGGCCGCGACGCCATCCGCTTCGGCGGGAAACGGCGAAATGATGGCCGGCGAGCCGGTATTCATCGGTCGGCCTCGTACTGAACCCTGGGCACCGTTTATGCGCCCGGCGGGCTGTTTCCGCCGTGGTGGCCCCGGACTGGCCGCATACATTCGGATTCCGGCGTGGGTTTGACGCTGCCCGAAGTCGCTGCGGTAGCGTTCGCCCCGCACCTCGGTGCGCGCCAGTAAATGACCACTGAGAAAGGGATCAGAAAATGAGCCAGCAGGAGCAGCAGCAGCAGCGCCAGCAGGTGGAGCAGCAGCTCCGTCAGAACTGGCGGCAGCTCCGCTACCGCCTCCTTGACCAGTTCGGTCAGGTCAGCGCGGCGGACCTCGACTCCGCGACCGACATCAATGACCTCGTCGCCCGGATCGCGGACAAGACGCACCACAGCGAGCGTTACGTCGAGAACCGCCTGCGTGAGCTGGCCGGTGTCGGCGGCGGCCAGGGTCAGGCCGGCGAGCGCTTCGGTGGCGGCCAGCAGGGCAACCAGGGCCAGCAGGGCCAGCAGGGTTTCGGCGCCTAGTAACACCCTCCTGCTGACCGGCCAGGCCGGAATGTCGGCGCACCACAGTTGAACAGTGCGTCCAGCGGTGCGCCGCCAAGCCCTCCGACGCTACTCGGCGCGCGTTCTCAGCACGTCGCGCCGAGTAGCGATCGGAGCTCCAGCAGGTCATCCATCAACCTGATCGTCTCCATGGTGCGTGGGAGCCTGCGCAGCTCCTCCAGCATCGCGTCTGTTTCCTCAACGGTGGGGATATCGTCGATCGACGCTGCTATCTTAACGATATCGACCACGGGAGCACCACCTGTCTGCATACTGCAGAATTGCACACGGCGATTCAACAGAAATTAAATCCAGGCTTCCTTCGTGTTAACTTCGGGCCTGGCCCGGATGCGATAAGTGACGATCTGTCCCCGGTGCGGCGATCTCCGCCCCAGGTGGGCGTGATCGGCGCTGTCGCGTCATCCCGTCCCCCTTTATTGCGTCGTCGGCCCGCCGGCAGTGCGGGACGCCTGCCGCCGGAGCCGCCGGAGCGGTGCAGCGGGCCGCCGGGGAACTGGCTGTGACGCCTGGTGGTCCGCGTGCCTGTCCCATCTTCTTTCCCTTCCGGGCCGCTCTTGACGCCTGGTAGCGGACACCGGCGCGGCTGGCGCGCCGGCCGGCGGGTCCTGGTCGCACCCGGGCCCGTCGGGGTCGTGACGGTCCGGCGCCGGCGCGCCTTACTGTGCATGTCGTGAAGTACGAGATCGCACCCGAGCGAACCGCCGGACGCCCGGCGGCCCGGCGGCACAGCCGCGCCCCGGAGGCCCTTCGACGGCTCGTGGGGGAGCGGAGCGGGTAGGCGGCGACGATGACCGAGCCACTCGGCCTGCGGGACCGCAAGAAGCAGCGCACCCGCGACGCGCTGTCCGCCGCCGCCGTCTCGCTGTTCCTGGAACGGGGCTTCGAGCGCGTCTCCGTCGCCGAGGTGGCCGCGGCCGCCGAGGTGTCGAAACCGACGCTGTTCAGCTACTTCCCGGCCAAGGAGGACCTCGTCCTCCACCGCGTGCTCGACCACCGTGGTGAAGCGGCCCGGGTGGTGCGGGCGCGGTCGGCCGACCAGTCGCCGCTCGCCGCTCTCGAGGCTCATTTCCTCGCGGGCCTGCGACAGCACGAACCGGTCACCGGGCTGTGCGACGCGCCCGAGGTGCTCGCTTACCATCGCCTGGTCTTCTCGACCCCGAGCCTGCTGGGCCGGATGGCCCAGTACACCGCCGCCGACGAGGACGCCCTGGCGGACGCGTTCGCCGAGGCGGCCGGCTCGCCCGCCGCCCAGGTGGACGCGCGGCTCGCCGCGGCGGCGGTCCTCACCGTCCAACGGGTGCTGGCCCGGGAGAACTGGCGCCGCCTCGACGCCGGCGCGGCCGCGGTGGACGTCCTGCCCGACGCCGAGGCGGCGGCCCGCCGGGCGTTCGGCGCGCTCGCCGGACTCGCGAACCTTCCAGGACTCGCGAACCTCCCGGGACTCGTGGATCTCCCGGACCGGGCGGATCGTGCGGACCGGGCGGACTTCCCCGATCGGACGGATCTTCAGGGTCGGACGGTGCCCGGGGCCGGGTGAGCGGTTTCGATCTGCTTTACTCGGTCAAGTTATTGACTTCGTAAAGTGGAGGGGTCGGTATGGGCGACGGCGCGGCCGAGGGGCGCGATGAGGATCCCCGGTCCGTGGATGTCCGGCCGGCGGATCTCCGGCCGGCGGACGCCCGGTCGGTGGATCCGTGGTCGGCGGAGCTCGCCGCCGAGCGCCGTCACCTGGACCGCGCCCGCGCGGCGCTGGTCCGGATGCGGCACGAGGCCGAGGCGACGGAGATCGCCGAAGGCGACCCCGTCGCTGACAAGGTGACGAACGCGTCCCTGAAAGCGGCGCGGCGGCGGCGCCTCGAGGCGCTGAGCGACCCCGCGAGCGGGGCGCCGTTGTTCTTCGGACGGATCGACTACGCCGCGGGCGCCGCCGCCGCGCCGGGTCGGCGCGTCCACCTGGGACGGCGCCATGTGCGGGAGGCCGCCGGCGATGATCCGCTGGTCGTCGACTGGCGCACCGACATCGCCCGTCCGTACTACCGCGCCCATCGGGGCGACGTGATGGGGCTCGTGGCGCGGCGCCGGTTCGGGTTCGACGGCCCCGAGCTCACCGCGTTCGAGGAGGAGCCACTCGTCGAACCGTCGCCCGGCCCGGCGGGCGCGCCACGGGTCGGCGGGCCGGCCGGAGGCGACCTGCTCGCCCGCGAGATCGCGCGGCCCCGCTCGGGGCCCATGCGTGACATCGTCGCGACGATCCAGCCGGAGCAGGACGAGATCGTCCGGGCCGATCTCGAGGTGAGCGTCTGTGTCCAGGGCGCGCCGGGCACCGGCAAGACGGCGGTCGGCCTGCACCGGGCCGCCTACCTGCTGTTCGCCTACCGGGAGCGGCTCAGCCGCGCCGGGGTGCTCGTCGTCGGGCCGAACCGGGCCTTCCTGCGTTACATCGGCGCGGTCCTGCCCGCGCTCGGCGAGTTCACCGTCACCCACCGTAGTCTCGCTGCCCTCGTGGACGTCGCGACGGCGCGCGGAACCGACCCGGAGCCGGTGGCCGAGATCAAGGGCGATGCCCGGATGGCCGTGGTGATCCGCCGGGCGCTCGGCGCCACCCGGCCCGGCGCCTCCCCGCCGGCTGCCCTGATCACGAGCTCGCTCGGTCGGTGGACGGTGAGCGGCGACGAGATCGCCGGCCTGGCCGCCGGCATCCAGGCTGGCGGCCACCGCCATCGCGTGGCCCGGGACCTGCTCGCCCGGCGGATCGCCGCCGCGGTGGTCCGCCGCGCCGAGGAGCGGGGGCACCTGCCGGCCGACTCCGCGGTGGAGCGCCTCGCCCGCACCCGGTCCGTCCGGGCGGCGGTCGACGCCGTCTGGCCGCGCACCGACGCGGCCGGGCTGATCCACCGGCTGTTCACCGACCCCGCCCTGCTCGCCCACGCCGCCGACGGCGTGCTCTCCGCGCCCGAGCAGCGCCTGCTGCTGGCCGACCGGCCGACGTCGCGGCGGGCCGTCCGCTGGTCGCCCGCCGACCTGTTCTGCCTGGACGAGGCACTGGACCTGATCGACGGCGTGCCGGCGTTCGGGCACGTCATCGTCGACGAGGCCCAGGACCTCTCGGCCATGCAGTGCCGGGCCGTCGGACGCCGCTGCGCCACCGGCTCGCTCACCGTCCTCGGGGATCTGGCCCAGGGCACCACCGCCTGGGCCGCGCGCTCCTGGGAGCAGGCGCTTGCCCACTTCGGTAAGCCCGCCGCGCGGCTGGAGGTGCTGACCCGGGGCCACCGGGTACCGGCCGAGATCCTCTCGTTCGCCGACCGTCTGCTCCCGAGCATCGCGCCGGATCTGCCTCCCGTGTCGTCGACCCGCGCCGTCCCGGGTGCGCTGCGGGTGATCGCCGCCCCGCTGGACGACCTGGCCGGCGAGGCTGCGCGCCAGGTCGGTGCCGGGCTGGGCCGCGGCGGTTCGGTGGCGGTGATCGCCCCTGACGAGGCCGTCGGCGGCCTGACGGCGTCGCTGCGCGCGGCGGGCCTGCCCGCCACCGCCCTCACCGACGACGCCGCCCTTACGGAGGACGCCGCTCTTACGGAGGACGCCGCCCTCACCGTGGACGCCGAGCCCGCGGGCGAGGCTGTGCTCACCGGCGACGCCGAGCCCACCGAGGGCGCTTCGCTCACCGACAAGCCCGTGCCGGAAGGGCGGGCGTCCCGGCCGGTGACTGTCGTGCCCGCGTCGCTCGCGAAGGGACTCGAGTTCGACCATGTGGTCCTCGTCGACCCGGCGTCCGTCGCCGGCTCCGGGCCGGGCTCCGTCCAGGGGCTGCGCCGGCTCTACGTGGTGCTGACCCGGGCGGTGACCTCCCTGGCAGTGATCCACACGGGTGAGCTCCCGAGCGCTCTCGCGGATCAGGGCGGCCCGTTCCCGCGGGTACCCCGGCCCGGGGGAGCGGGCCGCCCTGATCCCGCGCTGGTCAGGGGACTGGAGGTGGCTCCGGGGTCTGCGTGACCTGCGAGTCGCCGTTCGACCGGGGCTGGCTCACGGTGATCGTGACGGTCGCCCCCCGGGTGACGAGGCCCGCCCGCGGCAGCTGGGCGATGACGACCCCGGCCGGCTGGGAGCCTGCGCCGCGCTCCTCGACGACGTCGAAGCCATAGTCCCGCAGCGTCGCGGTGGCCGTGGCGGCGCTCTGGTCGACCACGTCGGGAACCGCGACCTGCCGGCTCACGATGGTGATCGTCACCGTCGTGTCGTGGGCGACCTGGGTCCCGCCCGCCGGGACGGTCCGCTCCACCAGCCCCGGCCCGACCGTGGACGGCCCGCTGTTCTCCTGGATGACCATCACCAGGCCGGCGCTGTACAGCCCGGAGCGGGCGTCCACCTCCGACCGCCCGACGAGGTCGGGGACGGTGGTGTGCCCCGGCCCGTCGGACACGTCGAGCTCGATCGCCGCGTCCCGGCTCACCTCGCTGCCCGCGGCGGGGTGCATCCCGATGACGGAGCCCGCGGGCCGGTCGTCGAGCCGCGTGGTGCGGATGATGTTCGTCAGCCCGGCGGTGCGGAGCGCCTCCTCCGCCTCGGCGACCGGCCGACCGACGACGTCCGGGATCTCGACGGGCTCGCCGGGCGGCATGACCTCCCCGGCGGTCCCGCCCGGCCCGGGCCCGGTGGCCGTCGCGGTGCCCGGGCTTGCCTCCCCGCCTCCTGGCGACTGGCCGTCCGACGGACCGGTGGGGTCGCCTGGAGCGGGGGTGGCGCTTACCCGGGCATCGGTGTTGTCACGGCCGTCCGGCGGCTGTGCCTGAAGCAGTAGCCAGGCGCCGACCAGGACGACGACGACCCCGGCCAGCGCTGCGACGAGCATGCGTCCGGACGGCCGGTGCTCCGGTCGCGTCCGCCGGGCCGCGCTGGGTGAGCTGGGTGGGCTGGGTGAGCTGGACGGGCCGGCTGGGCTGGTGGGCGGGATCGGGTCGCTCGCGGGCGCCCGACCCTGGGCGGCGTACCGCCGGCCGCCGCGGGGAGCGCGAGTGCGGATGTCGCCGAAGCCGGGACCTC
Source organism: Parafrankia sp. BMG5.11 (assembly GCF_004337455.1). Classification (NCBI taxonomy): domain Bacteria; kingdom Bacillati; phylum Actinomycetota; class Actinomycetes; order Frankiales; family Frankiaceae; genus Parafrankia; species Parafrankia sp. BMG5.11. The sequence goes on from NZ_SJXI01000062.1 coordinate 38,183, forward strand.
GCCGCCGAGGGTGACCAGCTGCTGCAGTAGGTCCTGCGCGGTGGGGCGGTCCGTGGGCTGGCGGCTCATCGCCCGCCGGACGACGGTGCCCAGCGCCGGGTCGAGCCCGTCGAGGTTCGGGTCGCCGTGGACGATCCGGAAGATCTGCGCCTCGGGCGGGCCGTCCCCGAACGGCAACCGGCCGGTTCCGGCGAAGGCGACCAGGCCGGCCCAGGCCCACACGTCGGCCGCGCCGGACACCGGCTGGGCCAGGGCCTGCTCGGGAGCCATGAACGCCGGCGTTCCGACGATCGAGTCCCGGGTGACGTGCGTGATGTCCGCCGCGTGGGCTATCCCGAAGTCGATGACGCGCGGCCCCAGGGACGACAGCAGGACGTTCGCCGGCTTGAGATCACGGTGGACCAGGCCGGCGCCGTGGATGGCGGTCAGCGCCGCGGCCACGCTGACGGCCACCCGCTCAAGGTCGGCGGCGCCGAGCGGGCCACCGGCCGCGACCGCGGCGGCGAGCGTGGGCCCGTCCACGAACTCGGTGACGATGAAGGGCGGCCCGTCGGGCGGGTCGACCGCGTCCAGCAGCTCGGCGGTGCAGAACCGGGCCACCCGGCGGGCGAGCTCGGCCTCCCGGCGGAAGCGGGCGCGGAAGGTGGGCATGCCGGCCACCTCCGCCCGGATCATCTTGATCGCGACCGGCCGCCCGTCGGGGGCGGCGCCGAGGAAGACGGTGCCCATCCCGCCTTCGCCGAGCCGCCCGAGAACGCGGTAGTGCCCCAGCTCGGAGGGATCGTCAGGCCGCAGCGGGTCGGCGGCGGGCTGGCCGCCGGGCGCGGTGACTGGCTCCTCGGCGCTGCGGCACGCGTCCATGGGCCCTCCGGCGGTTGGCCGGCACGCCGGGCCGCGCGCCGTTCCGTCAGTCATGATGCGGAGTAATCACGCCTGGTTGCGTGTCAGGGCCCGCACTGTCGGCAACCGGACAGTCCGGGCGCGGTGGCGGTCCGATGGTGGTGGCGATGGACCGATCGGGCGGGACGTCCGAAGCGAGGTGCGGACGTCCGCGGGCACCTGCTCGGGAATGTTTCGAAAACCGCTCCAGGGCCGGTCCGGCACTTCCCGCCCGCCCCCGTGGCCGGTGCCTCCGCCCTCTACCTGGGGCGGCCGCGCGGCGATGGCACCTCGCCCGCCTGGCACTGGCGGGAGGCACTTACGCGCAGCTGACGGAGTGCCGCCCACCGGCCCCGTGTGTCAGCGGCCGGGCCGCCGTCAGCTCTTGAGCCGGGCCGCGAACACGGCGGCCTGCGTGCGGCTGGTCAGACCGAGCTTGCCGAGGATCGCCGACACGTAGTTCTTCACCGTCTTCTCCGACAGGTGGACGCAGCCCGCGATCTGGCGGTTCGTCATGCCCTCGGCGATCAGCCGGAGGATCTGGCGCTCGCGGCTGCCGAGCGCGGCGAGCTGCTCGTCCTCGGCGGGCTCGTCGCGCAGCCGGGCCAGCACCTTCTGGGTGACGGCGGGATCGAGCAGCGAGCGCCCGGCGGCGATCGTGCGGATCGCCCCGACCAGGTCGTTGCCCCGGATCTGCTTCAGCAGATACCCCGAGGCCCCCGCCATGATCGCGGCGAAGAGCGCGTCGTCGTCGTCGTAGGAGGTCAGGATGAGGCAGCCCACGGCGGGCTGCGCCGAGCGGATCTCCCGGCACACCTCGATCCCGCTTCCGTCCGGCAGCCGGGCGTCGAGCACCGCGACGTCCGGACGGGCGGCCGGGATGCGCCGCAGCGCGGACGCCGCGGTCGACGCCTCGCCGACGACCTCGATGTCCCCGGAGTCCTCCAGCATCTCCCGGATGCCCCGGCGGACGATCTCATGATCGTCCAGCAGGAAGACGCGAACACCAGTCATGATCGTCAAGGTACCCGCGGGGAGACGCGCCGCGGCCTCCCGGACGGGAGGTCGGCCGGTACGGACTCCGGGTGCAGGACTTTTGTCCCTGATGCCCGGCGCGGAAGGCCCGATGACGGCGACCGGTCGGCCATCCTCAGCGGGCGGTGGCCGAGCGGAGCCGCTCGATCAGGTCGGGGAGATCGCCCAGGGAGCGCAGGGTGTCGTTGAGGTGCGTGCACGTGGTCGTCCCGGTGAAGGCGCGCGAGACGGTGCGGCGCAGGTCCGCGGCGCCGAGCCCCACGATGCGCTCGGCGCTGGCCAGTGCCTGGGGGCACTCGGGGCCCGGCAGGACCCCGGCCCGCCCCATCGAGCGCACGACGCGGGCCGACTGGTCGACCGTGGCGTCGATCCCGTACTCGTGCACGACGACCTCGGCGCCGGACGCCTCCCGGTAGGTGTCGCGGAAGAAGGCGTCGGCCCGGAAGGCGGCGGCCCCGTCCGCGGCCCCGGTACGGGCGGGTCCGGCGCCGGCGGGCTCGCCGCCGATCGGGACGAGGTCGATGCGGCGCAGGCGGCGCATGGCATGGGTGCCCATCGGCGGCAGCGGATGCCACCCGAGCGGGTCCTCGTCGACCGCGAGGTCGCCGGCCACGACCATGGTCGTCCGCACCGGGGCCTCGGGGTCGGCGCTGCGCTCGGCGGAGACGCGGGCGAGCAGCCCCTCCCGCTGCCAGCCGGCGCAGACGTCGAGCATCGGGTTGCCGCCGGCCTCCGCGCCGGCGTGCCGCGAGGGGTCGTCGCGGAAGATGCCGTTGCGCCCGAGCGCGGAGCCCGACACCAGGGTCGCCACGGGCACGTCGTCGAGGAGCTGCTCGAGCAGCGAGCGCCGGGTGGTGGACGCCCCACCAGCTCCGTCGCCGTTGCTGTCGGCCACGCCGCTGTCGGTGTCGGCCGCGTCGCCTTCTGCGCCGGCGGCGTCGGCGGCCGCGAGGATCTGCCGGGCGGCGCCGCGGAAGCCGGCCCGCGCCGAGGCGCCGACCAGGCTCGCGAGGCCGGGAACGGCGGGCTCGGACTCGATCTCGAGGACGGGGCCGGGCGCGGCCATGTAGTCGAGGACGACACGCAGCCGGGCCTCGCCGAGGACCTCCACCTCGCCCGTGGCGGTGGTCAGCAGGTCACGGCCGACACCGGTGAGGTGCAGCGGGCCGGTGAGGCCGTCCGGGCGCTCCATCATGATCGAGGTCGTCCGCCGGACGGAGCCGGGGCGGCGCGGCGGTGTGCCCTGCGCCGAGCCGGTGGTCCCCGGCCACTGGCCGACGGCCGTGTCGGCGCCGGGGAGCGGCTGGCCGGTGCGGGGGCCGCCGGTGCCGGAGCGGCGGGCATCCTCGCCGGACCGGGGCCGGCCGGTGTGCGGACTGCGGGGACCGGTCCGGCCGGGGGCCTGGCGGGGCACCTGGGTCGGGGATGCCTGGACGGCGACGGGGGCCGTCTGACCGTGCGCCATGCGCGTACTCCGATCACTGCTGTCGTGCGCGCACCCGCTCCTCGGTGCGCGCGCCCGCGGCTCCCACTCGCCGTGGCTCCCGCTGGCCGTGGCCAATGGCCGCAGCACGGTAGCCGGGGTTCCCGCGGGTTACTTGGCTTCCCACGATATGGCGGGCCGCCGGCAAATCACCTCCCTCGTGGGTGATGGCCTTTTCACATAGCTCGTCCGAATGTGTGACCTGCGCCGCTTGGATGCCGGCCGGTCGTGCCGTGGCCGGACTGTCGCCCGGGGATTCCCGGATGGGCTGTGTTCGAGATAACAGCGAACCAGTGTTCGTCGTTGCCGTTTTCTGTTTCTTATTGATCCCGGTTGTATTCGGAAAACCGGGCGGAGGGCCGCCGTGGCGGCGGTCACGGTCGACCGCGGACGCGTGAAGCCCGCCGGGCGCGCGGAAGCGCGCACCCGGCGGGCGCTGCCGGATGACCCGGCGGAACCCGGATCAGGAGGCGGCTTGCGGGATCTCGAAGACGTCGGTGGGGGCGGTGGCCGTGACCGGCTGCCCGTACTCGGTGAACGTGGCGTCGAGCGTGCCGCTGTCCACGCCGGTGCCGGTCTGGCGCAGGGGCAGGGGCTCGCCGACGTTCGCGACGTACAGGGTGTGGGACTTCGTCGTCACCTTCACCGCGGGCTGGCCCTGTTCGGTCACCTGCTCGATGGTCGGGGTCTCGCCGGCCTTGAGATCGTCGGCCATGTCCTCGATGTCGTCCGCCGCGCCGTCGAGGCTCAGGTTGTCGTCGTTGGGAAGCGGCCCGGTCTTGACCCACTGCTCGGGACGGGCGCCCGGGTACGCCGCCACCAGCCCCTCGCCGCGCACGTAGGCCACGCCGCCGACCCGCAGCACCTCGAGGTGCATGCCGTTGGTGTCCATGGACCCGGTGACGGCGCCGTGGGAGTCCAGTCGCAGGTCGACCGACGCCGGCTTGCCCTCGTCGACCCCGTCGCCGGCGAAGTGCACGCTGTCGGCGCCGCGCAGCGCGTTGGCGGCCGCCGAGATGATCTCCGCGGCGGGCTTGGTCTCGATGCCGTTGAGTGGACCGCTCGCCCCTGAGCCCGCCTGGGAACCGGTGGCCGCGGCCTCGCCGGCGTCGTCCGAGCCACCCCCGCAGGCGCCCAGGGTCAGAGCGAGTCCCATCGCCGTCACGACCGCCGCCAGGCGGGGTAGTTGGGTCCATCGGGTCCGGGCGTGTCTCATTGTCGTCCCTTGTTGACTTTCGGGACGATACGGACATTTCTTCTGACGCGCTGCATCAGGAGCAGTGCATCGGGGTCGCGTGCGCGACAGAGTGATCCAGCTGTGGGTCGAAGTGGTGCGGGTACGGGAACCGTTGCGGGGCAGGTGGTCTTCGGCCTGGTCGACGCCACCGGCCGAACCCCCGCCAGCCCGGTCCCGCAGAGTCAGTCCCACCAGCCCGATCCGCCGTCCGTCCAGAAGGAGCCGCCGTGCCCACGCTCGACCGCCATGACGACGTGTTCGTCCTCGACATCGGCGACGGGGAGAACCGTTTCCACCCGGACTGGATCGCCTCCGTCGAGGCGGCACTGGACGAGGTGGAGAAGGCATCGGGGCCTCGGGCCCTGGTGACCGCCGCGACCGGAAAGTACTTCTCCAATGGGTTGGACCTGGACTGGCTGCTCGCGAACGCCGACCGGCAGCAGGAGTACGCGGTCAGCGTCCACGAACTGCTGGCCCGGATGCTGGCCCTGCCGGTGGTCACCGTGGCCGCGCTGCAGGGGCACACGTTCGCCGCGGGCGCGATGTTCTCCCTGGCGCACGACTTCCGGGTGATGCGGGCCGACCGCGGCTACTGGTGCCTGCCCGAAGCCGACATCGACATCCCCTTCACCCCGGCGATGTCCGCGCTGATCCAGGCCCGGCTGAGCCCGCAGACCGCGCACGAGGCGATGACCACGGCCCGCCGCTACGGCGGCCGCGACGCCTGCGCCGCCGCCATCGTCGATCGCGCGGTGGCGGAGGAGGAGGTACGCGGCACCGGCGTGGAGATCGCGCGAGCCCAGGCCGGCCGGGCGGGGACCACCCTGGGCACCATCAAGGAACGGATGTACGCACCCGTCCTGGACGCCCTGCGCGACCGGGGGCGTCCCCTCGACTGACGCGGCGGACCTCCCCGTTCGCACGCGCCGCGCGTAGCGTCGGACGGACGGCCGCCCGACCAGCGAGCTCCCCGACGACGGACGGACCGCTATGGACCCCGAGCTGAGGACCGGCGAACCGCGCACCGGCGAACCGTGCACCGGCGAACTGAGGATCGGTGAACCGGCGACGTCCGCCGCCGGTGTTTCCGGCGTGGCACACGCGCTGGCGCGCTGCCGGGAGCTGATGGGCGTGCGCCGTTCCGTGCAGACCCTGCGGCTGCTCAACCAGGACGACGGTTACGACTGCCCCGGCTGCGCCTGGCCCGACCCGCGGCCGGACGACCGTTCACGCGCCGAGTTCTGCGAGAACGGCGCGAAGGCCGTCGCGCAGGAGGCCACCCGGGCCCGGGTGACACCGGAGTTCTTCGCCGCGCACAGCCTGACCGACCTCGCCACCCGCTCCGGGCACTGGCTCGGTGAGCAGGGCCGGCTCATCAACCCCGTGTACAAGGCCGCGGGCAGCGACCATTACGCCCCCGTCGGCTGGGACGAGGCGTTCCGGATCGTCGCGGACGAGCTGACCGGCCTGGAAAACCCGGACGAGGCCGCCTTCTACACCTCGGGGCGGACGAGCAACGAGGCCGCTTTCCTTTACCAGCTCTTCGCCCGGGCGTTCGGCACGAACAATCTTCCGGACTGCTCGAACATGTGCCACGAGTCGTCGGGTGCCGCGCTGACCGAGACGATCGGGGTCGGCAAGGGCTCCGTCACCCTGGAGGACCTGGAGACGGCGGACCTGGTGCTCGTCGTCGGGCAGAATCCGGGCACGAACCATCCGCGGATGCTGACGTCGCTGGAGCGGCTGAAGCGGGCCGGTGGCAGTGTCGTCGCGGTCAACCCGCTGCCCGAGGCGGCGCTGATGCGGTTCCGTAACCCGCAGCGGGTCTCCGGGGTGCTCGGCCGGGGCACCGCGCTCGCCGACCAGTTCCTGCAGATCCGCCTCGGTGGGGACATGGCCCTGTTCCAGGCGCTGTCCGCCCGGCTGCTCGCCGCCGAGGAGGCCAGCCCCGGCACCGTCCTCGACCAGGCCTTCATCGCCGGGCACACGACCGGGTTCGAGGAGTTCGCGGCGCACGTACGCGCCCACCTGACCCCCGGCGACGTCGCCACCGCCACCGGTCTACGCCCAGATGAGATCGACGAGCTCGCCGGGCGGGTCCTCGCCGCCGACAAGGTGATCGTCTGCTGGGCGATGGGACTGACCCAGCACCCGGACGCCGTAGCGACGATCCGGGAGGTGGTGAACTTCCTGCTGCTGCGGGGCAACATCGGCCGTCCCGGCGCGGGGGTCTGCCCGGTGCGCGGCCACTCCAACGTCCAGGGCGACCGGACGATGGGCATCTGGGAGCGGATGCCCGACGCGTTCCTGGACGCCCTCGGCACCGAGTTCGGCTTCGCGCCGCCCCGCCACCACGGCCTGGACGTCGTCGACACCATCCGGGCCATGCGCGACGGCCGGGTGAAGGTGTTCGTCGCGATGGGCGGCAACTTCGTCGCCGCGACGCCGGACTCGGCCGTCACCGAGAACGCGATCCGCCGGTGCCGGCTCACCGTACAGGTCTCCACCGCGCTCAACCGCTCGCACGCCATCACCGGCGAGCGCGCCCTCATCCTGCCCACACTCGGCCGCACCGAGCTGGACGTCCAGGCCGGCGGCCCGCAGCGGGTCAGCGTCGAGGACTCGATGGGCTCCGTCCACGCCTCCCGCGGCCGGCTGGCCCCGGCCGGGCCCGAGCTGCGCTCCGAGATCGCGATCATCTGCGGCCTGGCCGCGGCGACCCTCGGCCACTCCGTCACAGCCACCGCGCCCGCGGACACCGCTGCCTCCGCCGCCAACGCCGCGCCTGCGGTGGACTGGGCGGCGCTGGCCGAGGACTACCGGCGGGTACGCGCGCACATCGCGAACGTGGTCCCTGGGTTCGCCGACTACGAGGCCCGCCTCGACGAGCCCGGCGGCTTCCTGCTCCCGCACCCGCCACGCGACAGCCGGACCTTCCCGACACCGAGCGGGCGGGCCGCCTTCACCGTGAACACCTGCGAGATCCGGCCGACGCCCCCCGGCCACCTGCTCCTACAGACGATCCGCTCCCATGATCAGTACAACACCACGATCTACGGGCTGGACGACCGCTACCGCGGGGTCCGCCACGGCCGCCGGGTCGTGCTGGTAAGCCCGGACGACCTGGCCGAGCTCGGCATCGCCGACGGCGCCCGGGTCGACCTGGTCGGGGTCTGGACCGACGGCGTGCAGCGCCGCGCCCCCGACTTCCGGGTGGTCTCGTATCCCACCGCCCGCGGCTGCGCCGCCGCCTACTTCCCGGAGACCAACGTCCTGGTGCCCCTCGACAGCACCGCCAAGCGCAGCAACACCCCGACGTCGAAGTCCATCCTGATCAGGCTGGACGTCCACCTGGAACAGTGACACGGCCCGCGGGCGCCCGGCGCGGATCCCCACCGAGGTGGTGGCGGCGGGAGTCGGCGGCACGCCCCTGGCCTGCGGCGATGCCGCCACCCCTACCCGGCCGGGCGCGGACGCGGCCGACAGCACGGACCGTCGGTGAAGATGGGGATCCGGTCGACGGGTTCGTCCCGCGGGGGATCGACGCGGGTTACACCGACCTGACCGCTGAGCAGATCCGAGGTGACGCGGGTGCTGACCGGCGGCCGACCGGACCCACGTGAGGGTGTCCGTCCCAGGCTCCCCGCGACCCGGGCCACGGGCGAGTGGCAGCCGGCCGAATGGAACGTCCCGCGCCGCGACCCGTTCTTCGTGGGCCGCGACGCGCTGCTCCAGCGCATCCACCGCGAACTGCGTCCGCCGGGAGCTGGCCGGGGACACGACTTCGGCCGGGGGCGCGGCGCCGGCCGGGGGCGCAACGCAGGTCAGGGACGTGACGTCGGCCGGGGGCGCAATCTCGGGCTGGTGTCCGCGCGCGGCGCGGGTGGGATGGGCGCGTCGCGGCTCGCCGTCGAGTACGCGCATCGGCACGCCGGCGACTACGGCCTGGTGTGGTGGGTGGACGCGGACACTCCCGAGCGCGCCGAGTCGTGCCTGGCCGAGCTAGCCGCCGCCATCGCCCCGCCGGGGGCTGGCCACCGGGCCGCCGTGCTGCGCCGCCTGTGGGCCGAGCTCGGCCAGCGCACGGACTGGCTGCTGATCTACGACGGTGTCGGTGATCCCCGCGACCTGACCGCCGTGGCACCGCCGGACAGCGGCCGGCTGCTCGTGACGAGCCGCGGACCAGCGGTGGCCAGGCTCACTCCCGTGCTGCTCGAGGTCGGCGAGCTGCGCCGGGACGAGTCGGTCCTGCTACTACGCCAGCACCACCGCGGAATCACCCCGCCGGCCGCCGAGACACTCGCCGGGGCGCTGGCGGACGTCCCGTTCGCGGTCGCGCTGGCCGGCCGCCACCTGGCGGCGACCGACCAGCCGGCCGCCGACTACCTGGCCCTGCTCGGGCGGGAGGCCGCTTCCGATCCGGTCGCCGCGGCTGTCGCAGCGAGCCGCGCGCGACTGGACGTGGTCGATCCGGCCGCGGCCGGCCTCCTCGACCAGGTGGCGTTCCTCGCAGCGGACCCCCTGACACTCACCCGGGCGCCAGCCGGCACCGCCGCCGCGGCCGCCCGGCTCGACCGCCTCGGCCTGGCCGACTGGGACGGGGCCACGATCCGCGTGCACGGGCACGTCCAGGCTCTGGTGCGCCGGCGGCTGGCCGGGGGCCGGCGGCCAGCCGCCCTGCTCGGCGCGCAGCGGCTGCTGGTCTGTGCGTACCTGCCCGGTCGCGACCCCGCGGACCCGGCCTCATGGCCGTCACTCGCCACGCTCGACCCGCACATCCGCACACTCACCACGTGGCTCGACGACGAGTGCGCGGACTTCCGCCGGCTGGTGCTGCGCACGGCCCGGTACCTGGCCGCCTCCGCCCGCTACGAAGCCGGCGAACGGCTCACGCACCAGGCACGGGCCCTCTGGGGTGAACGGCTGGGCCCGGACCACCCGGACACGCTTGCCGCCGCCGACCTCGAGGCCTCGATCCGCGCCGACGGGTTCGCCGATCACGACACCGCGCGGGCACTGCTGGGCGACGTCCACGCCCGCCGGGTGCGGGTGCTCGGCGAGCAGCACCGCGACACACTGCACTCGGCGTGGAACCTGGCGCGCGCGGCCGGGGAGAGCGGCGACCACGACGAGTCCGCCCGCTTGCTGCGAGACACCGTCGCCCGGCAGCGGGCGGAGCTCGGCCCGGACGACCGCGACACCCTGCGTTCGGCGCACAGCCTCGGCCACGCCCTGACCCGACTGGGGGAGTACGGGACGGCCCACGACCTGCTCGCGGAGACGCTCGCCCGCCGTGGCCGGACGTCCGGCGCCGCCCACCCGGACACCGTGTGGACCGCGGCGGTGCTCGGTGTCGCGCTGCGTGGCCTCGGCCGTGGCGCGCACGCCCGCGACCTGCACACCCGCGCGCTGGCCGGCGCGCGGGCACGGCTCGGCGACGAGCATCCGCTGACCCTGTACGCGGCGCTGCACCTCGCACTCGACCTGGCCGCCCTCGGCGCGGCCGACGCCGGCCGGGACCTGTTCACCGAAGTCATCGGCTGGGACGTCGTCGGATGGCGCGACAACTCTCCGGCGGGCCCACGAACCTGGGTCGTCCGGTGGGCCCGGGGCCACCAGGAGGACATCCGCCGACTGTGGTCGGGTAGCTGAGCTCGGTCGCGGGCCGTGGCCGCCACCCCTGATTCGATCTTGTCGGGAAACCATAGGTTTCCGGCCAGGGCCGGGATGGGTGTCGGACGGCTGGATCGCCGTCACCTGTGCCTGAGGATGGTCGGCTTGCCGGCCCTCTGCCTGCGGCTCGGTTGTTGGCGCGGCGGGGAGGCGGGACGCGTCTGGTTGGTGACGGCTTGTGGTCGTTCTGGCAAGCTGCGGGCATGGATGTGGGCACGGGGGCCCGGGGACCGGTCGGCGGGGAATCAACGTCCTCGGCGGGTTCGGGCGGTGGGGTGGACTTCTTCGTCTCCTACACCGGGGCGGATGAGGCGTGGGCGACCTGGGTCGCCGAGGTGCTCGAAGCCGCGGGCCGCACGGTGGCGGTGCAGGCGTGGGATTCCCCGGCGGGGGAGAACTTCGTGACCTGGATCAGCGTGCAGATGGGCGCTGCGGCCCGGACGGTTGCGGTCTGTTCGCAGGCGTATTTCGCTTCGCACTGGTGCACCCAGGAGTGGACCGGCGCCCTGGCCGGGCGGAGACTGACCCCGTTGCGTGTCGCCGACTGTCCAGTCCCGCCGGTGCTGTCGACCATCTCCTACCGGGACCTGTTCGATGTCGACGAGCCCGTAGCGCGACGGCGTCTGCTGGAGGCGGTCGGCCTGGTCCACCCCGTGCGGGTGTCCGGTGGCTTCCCCGGCCGGCCGGCCGCCCCGCCCTCGGTGGGGGCGGTGTTCCCGGGGCGGCTGCCCGCGGTGTGGAACGTGCCCGCGCGGAACCTGCTCTTCACCGGCCGTGACACCCTCCTGGACGGCCTGCGCACCCAGCTCGCCGCCGGTACCGGCCGTGTCGCGATCGCGGCGTTGCGGGGCGCCGGTGGGGTGGGTAAGTCGCAGCTGGCGGTGGAGTTCGCCTGGCGGTATGCCGCGGACTACCAACTGGTCTGGTGGGTGGACGCGGAAACCCCCGCGGGTCTGCTCGCCGGTCTTGCCGCTCTCGCGAACACTCTCGGGATCGGCTCGGGGGATCTGCCGGTCCGGGCGGGGGAGGCACTGGCGGAGCTGGGACGTCGACAGAGCTGGCTGCTGGTCTATGACAACGTCGGCGACCCGGCGACGTTGGCGCGGATGCTTCCGCCGGCCACGGGACGGCTGGTGGTGACCTGCCGCGATCCGGGGGTGGGCCGGGTCGGGGTGGAGTTGGTCGAAGTCGGCGAGTTCACCCGTGCCGAATCGTTCGCGCTTCTGCGCCGCTATCTGCCCACCCTGTCCGACACCGCCGCCGACCAGCTCGCTGACGCGCTCGGTGATCTACCGCTGGCCGTCGACCAGGCCGGGGCTTTCCTGGCCACCAGTGGTCTCCCCGTGCACGACTATCTGGCCCTGCTGGCCACCCGCCCCGCTCTGCTGCTCGCTGAGGAGACGCTGCATCATCCAGGGCTGGCCGCGACCGTCACCGCTGCCCGTGAACGGCTCGGCAGCGACCATCCGGGTGCTGCTGGCCTGCTGGATCGGCTGGCGTTCCTCGCCCCCGAACCCATCCCACTCCGCCCCGCCGGCAGCGAATGGCTGGCCCTCGGGGATCCCTACACCACGCACACCGCGCTTGCCGCGATCAGCAGACTCGCGCTCGCCCGCCGCACCGACACCACCCTCCAGCTGCACCGCCTCGTCCACGCCCTCCTGCGGGCCCGCCTCACCGCGGACCAGCGGCGCATCGCCCTCGCCGGTGCCCTTGACCTGCTCGCCACCGTCTACCCCGGCGAGGCGGAGGACCCCTCGGCCTGGCCGACCTACGCCACGCTCACCCCCCACGTCACCGCGGTCGCAGGCCATCTCGCTGACTTTCCCGGCCTGGCCGAACCCGACGGGTTCCGGCTGCTGCTGCACCGGACCTGCTGGTACCTGCACTGCAGCGGCCAGAACCACAGTGTCCGCACCCTCAGCCACACCACCCGCACCCGCTGGATCACCACGCTTGGCCCTGACCATCCCGACAGTCAGATCATCACCACCGCCCTCGCCACCGCGCTGGCCGACCTCGGTGAGCACCGGGCGGCGCGGGAGCTGGCCGAGGACACCCTGACCCGCCGTCGCCGGATCCTCTGCGACGACCACTCCCTCACCCTGCAATCGGCGAACAACCTCGCCAACCAGATGGCCGCCCTCGGCGAGCACCAGGCCGCCCGCAAGCTGGCCGAAGACACCCTGAACCGAATGCGGCGTCTCCTCGGTCACGACCACCCCGACACCCTGGCCTCAGCGAACAACCTCACCCTTCTGCTGGCCGACCTCGGTGAGCACCGGGCGGCGCGGGAGCTGGCCGAGGACACCCTGACCCGCCGCCGCCGGATCCTCGGCGACGACCACCCCCACACCCTGCGCTCGGCGAACAACCTCGCTTTCCACCGGGCCGCGGTGGGGGAGCACCAGGTGGCGCGGGAGCTGGCCGAGGACACCCTGACCCGCTGCCGCCGGATCCTCGGTGAGGACCATCCCGACACCCTGGCCTCAGCGCAAAACCTCGCCATCGATCTCAGTGTCTTGGGAGAGCACCAGGCAGCCCGGGAACTGGCCGAAGACACCCTCACCCGCCGCCGGCGCCTCCTCGGCGACGACCACCCCCACACCCGCGACAGTGCCGGCCAGCTCGAGCTCCTCCTCGAACAGCTCGGCCCGGCCCTCTGACGCCCGCCTGATCATCGACCTAACCCACCCGACTGATCTTGTCGGAAATCCGTCCGGGCGTGGGTGTGATCTTCATCGACAAGTGGCGGTGGTTCTTCGGCGTTCTGGTTCGCCGTATCGGGCATGCTTGCGGCGCTTGGACGAGCTGTGCAGGAGGAGCGGTCAGTTCCCTGGGTGTCGTGGGGCCGTTCTGGGGGCGCGGGCGGTGTGGTCGTGGTCGGCGAGGACCTGATCGATCGTGTACCGGGCGGCGTCGCACGTTCGCGAGGGGGCGGAGGCTTACGCCTCCTGCCGGCGGCGGGCCAGCAGCTGTGCCTGTCGGCCTCGTTCTTCGTCCGTCGGTGCTCGCACCAACTGGGCGACCTCGACAAGCCCTGCCTGCCGCGCCAACCCGGCGAGGTGGTCGGGCGGCCAGCGGTAGGCGCCTGTCACCCGATGGTCGTAGGCGTGCACCCCGGCCGCGGACTCGTCTGTGGCCAGGAAGCCGAGCAGCAGGTGGCCGCCGGGCGCCAGGACGCGGTGGACCTCGGCGAGGACGGCGGGGATGTCGGCGGGCGGGGTGTGGATGAGCGAGTAGCGGCAGAGGGCACCGCTGAGCGCGCGGTCCGGCAGGTCCAGCGCGGTCATCGTGCCCACCTCGAACCGCAACCCTGGATGAGAGCTTCGAGCCAAGGCGACCATCTCCGGCGACAGGTCCACACCGAACACGTCCAGCCCCAACCTGTGCAGGTAGGCCGTCGCATAGCCGGGCCCGCAGCCAAGGTCCGCGACCGGGCCCGCGAGATCGCGCACGACGTCGGCGAACGCGGACAGCAGCGCACGCTCCAGCGGCTGGCGATCGAGCACGTCAGCGAAAAGCTCGGCATACACCTCGGCCACACCGTCGTACGCCGCCGCGACGGTCGCCAGATAGCTCGGGGCAGACTCGGCCATGGCCGATCATCATAGGCGCGGGCCACACGATCATCGGCCCTGCCAAACAACGCGACCGGAACCCTGCCATCTATCGGGGCCGGACAGAAGGACCCGCATCAAGATAGTCAACGATGTTGACGGCGTAGGTTGCCGCGGTGATCTTGATCGAAGTCTGCAGCTGGCGGCATCAGGATGGTACGGACGGCGACAGTGCCGATCACCGGCGTTCGATGCTGCCGATGAACGGGTTGACCGTCCGCCGCGCGGTCGACGTCCTCGACCTGCACCCCGGCAGGTCTCTGGACGGTCTCGTCTCTACTCGTGCGGCAATCCCTGGCGGTCGCAGGCGGTGAGCAGATTGGGGCCGTCGGTGCGCAGCTGATCGAACGCGAGGGTCTGCAGGTCCTGCTGGACCGGTTCGATCCCCTCGACGAGGGGCTGGTAGCGGCTGTCCGCTTCGCTCGCCGCGGTCAACAAACCCACGGCGCCCTCGATACGCAGTGTGGTCGCGAATACGAGCGACCGGTAGTCGGTGATGGCGAACTGGTCCCGGGTTCGTGCCGCCGCGGCGCATCCCGCCGCCGCGTCCGCCTGGGCGTCGGTCGCTTCAACCGGGTCGGCGGGCAGACCCGCGGTGCGACAGACGGCGAGCGCGGCCGGGATGGTGTCGGTCAGACCGGCGATATCCAGGCGGTCGGTGTCGTCTCCGATCCGGTTGACGGCCTCCTTCAGCACGGTGAAACGGCCGTCCTGCTCCGCCGCCGCGCCGGTGAGACGCTGCGCACCTTTCAGCCGGTCACCAGCCACCCAAGGCTGGGACGCATCCGCCGGCAGCCGCAGGTCGTCCGTGCTGCGGGCCAGAGCGACACACGCCGCTGCCGCGTCCGCCGCAGCCGCCGCGGGGCCGGTCGGCGCCGGGCCGGTCGAACCATCACCCGACGACTCGCCGTCATCCGCACCGCACCCGACCAGCAGAACACCCGTAACGACAAGCACTGCAGCTGATCCCCAGCGACGCGAACGCCATCCACACCACATGCGCCAAGTGTGACAAAAAGGACGAGACTCCGCCTCCGTCCTCCTATTTACGATCTTGATCGTGGGGGCTTGGTGCGTATTCGAGCCTGTCGTTTAGTAGTGTTAAACAGGTATCTAGTATCGTCCCGGCTGTTCGCTCTCTGTGTCCGGTGCGGCTTCGGCCGGCTGGGAGCGGGCGACCGCTGCCCGTCCGCCGTCGGCGGTACCAGTCCCACTCGCGGTACCTGTGACGTCGTGCGGGCCGGAGCGGGAGAGTGATCGGATGACGCAGCCCGGCCGCCTGGCGGTGATCGGCTCGTGACCGCCGTGGCGCGGCGCCCCGGGGTGGGCCTGCCGCCCGTGGAACAGCTCCGGCCCGGCCTGTGGAGCATTCCGGTGCCGTTGCCGACGTCCGGCCTGAGCCACGTTTTCGTCTACCTGTTCGAGACCGATCACGGCGCCTACGTGATCGACAGCGGCTGGGACACCGACGCCGCCTTCGCCGCGGTCGAGGCGGGCCTGGCCACGGCCGGCTACGCCGTCACGGACCTGCGCGGGATCATGCCGACCCACATGCATCCCGACCACTACGGTCTCGCCGGCCGGCTGCGCGAGGCGTCCGGGGCGTGGATCGCGCTGCACCCGGCGGACGCCGCGCTGCTGCGCGACCATCCGACCGACCCCATGGAGCTGTTCCAGGCCGTCAACGAGGGGATGGTGCGGGCCGGCGCGCCCGCCGACGCCCTGCGGGACTTCACCGTCGACATGCTGCCGCCCGGCCCGCTGCCCGCGCTGCCGCAGCCGGACATCCTGCTCGAGGACGGAGACCGCCCGGACGTGCCCGGCTGGGATCTGCGCGCGGTCTGGACGCCTGGCCATTCCCCGGGCCACCTGTGCTTCTGGGAGCCGGCCAACCGGCTGCTGCTCTCCGGCGACCACGTGCTGCCGCGGATCACGCCGAACATCCCGTTCGAGGCGCGTGTCGCGGACGACCCGCTGGGCGACTACCTGCGCTCGCTGGACAAGGTCGACGCCCTGCCCGCGGAGGGCACGCTGCCCGCGCACGAGTACCGCTTCGAGGGCCTGTCGTCCCGGCTGGCCGAGCTGCGCCTGCACCACGAGCACCGGTTCGCCGAGGTGATCGCCGCGCTGCGTCCCGGCGCGACCACCGCCTGGGAGGTCGCCCGGCTCATGACGTGGTCGCGGCCGTGGGACGAGATCGGGGGTTTCATGAAGCGCAGCGCCGTCTCCGAGGCGCTCGCGCACCTGCGGGCGCTCGAACGGCGCGGGCTCGTGCACGAGCGGCCCGGCGACCCCCCCACCTGGCGGTTCACCGGGTCGTGATCGGACGTCCGCCGGCGGCGGATACTGCGGCTGCGGTGATTGTGCGAACTGTGTACGATGCGTGACTGTGACGATGCAGGCTCCGGCTGCCGTCCGGTCCGTTCGCCAGTTTCTCGCTGTCGGCGCGGGCTCGCGGTTCGTCGGGGTCCTCGCGGTGCTGATCGGGGCGCTCCTGCTCGCGGGAACGGTGAGCCGCGCGGTGGTCGCCCAGCGTCTCGACGCGACGGAGAGCATCCGGGAGCGGTCCGCGGCTGCGCTGATCATCGCCGAGCGGCTGCGGGCGGCCCTCGCCCGGGCGGACGCGACCGCCGCGGCGAACGTCTTCTCCTGGGTCGACCTCGTGCCGTCCCGCCCGTCGTCGCCCGCGGAGCGCCGGGAGAACTACGACGAGGTGAAGGCCGGCGGCTACTACACCGGTGACCACAGCGGGGACGCCGCCGTCTCCGGGCTCGCGGGTGATGACACGGCTCCCGCCGGGGACGGGCCGGCCGCCCCCAACCAGTACAGCGCCGCGGTGCGCTCGGCGACGACGGCGCTGCTCGAACTGCGCGAGGTCGACCCGGGGGAGTGCGAGTCGGCCCGCGCACCCGGTTCGACGTCGCACTGCGCGATGGACCGGATCGCGACCCTGATCCCGGAGTACGTGGGGCTGGTCGCCGAGGCGTCGGCGAACATCCGCGCGGGAAACACGGTCGGCGGCTCCTACCAGCGGCTGGCGTCCGACCTGATGGCGACGAGCATCCTCGGCCAGACGAACCTGCTGGTCACCGCCTACGGCGACCGGGTGGACGCCGACTACCGCCGGGCGACCGGCGGCCACGGCGAGGATCTGCTGCTCCTCGTGCTGGCCTGTGCGCTGGTCGCCCTCGTCGGCGCACAGGTGTACGTGTACCGCCGCACGCGGCGGATCCTCAACGCCGGCCTGCTGGCCGCGACCGGCGTGCTCGGTGCGGTCGCCGTGGCCTGCCTGGTCCTGCTCGGCGGGCAGCAGAGCCGGCTGTCCGCCGCGCAGCGGGGTGACTTCGTGCCCATGACCCTGCTGGCCGCCTCGCGCACTCTCGCCCTCGAGGCGCGGACCTGCGAGTACCTGTCCCTGGCGTCGCTGGGAAACGGCGACGGCGCCGACGCGTGCTTCCAGCGCGCGGTCGCCGGCCTCGGCTACGGCCTGGACGGCCGCCCCACCCCGACGGCGGGTGCCCTCTCGGCCGCTCTGGCCGAGCTCCCCGCCGAGCGCGCCGAGCTGGCGGCGGAGTTCACCGCCTGGCTGCGGGAGCGCGGTGAGGTGGTGGCGACCCTGCGGCGGCCCCCGCGCCCGACCGCCGGCGCCGGCAGTCCGGACGTCTTCGACGACGTCGTCGGCGTCACCCTGCGGTCGGAGCACTTCGACCGGTTCATCACCCGGGTGGACGGGCTGGTGGGCGCCCATCTCGAGGGCTTCAACGGTGAGGTGGACGCCGGGGCCGCCGACGTGCGCCTCCTCGCCGCCGTCCTCCCGATCGCCCTGCTCACCGCGGCGTCCTGCTGCGTGATCGGGATCAGTGCCCGCGTCCGGGAGTACCTGTGAACAGACGCGCCCGTGTCGTCGCCGTTCTCGTCGCGCTCGGGATCGGGCTGGGGCTGGCCGCGCTGCCGGGGTGCGCGACGACGGGCAGTCCGCTGCCCCGCCAGGCTCGGCCGCTGCCGCCCGCCGACGGCGTCGCCGCCCCGGCCCGTCCCGGGGCGGCCGCCGGCTCGGCGGGGCCCTCGTCAACACCAGGCCAGCCGGGTCCGTCCGCGCAGCCCTGCATCGCCCGCGCGAGTGTGCCCCCGCTCGCCGCCCTGCCGCCGCCGGGAGCGCGCGGATCGCGGATCGAGGCGATCCGGCGGTACGGCTACCTTCGCGTCGGGGTGACCACGGTGGCCCCGCCGTTCGGGTCGATGAACTGGCGCACCATGGAGGTGGAGGGCTTCGACCCGGCCATCGCCGGCGAGATCGCCGGGGCCATTCTCGGCGACCCCGAACTGGTGCAGTTCCGCGCGGTCGACACCCGGGACAGGGAGGCGCTGGTCGCCGACGGCACCGTCGACATCGTCACCGGCACGATGACGATGACCTGCGCCCGCAAGGAGCGGGTCCGCTTCTCCGGGGTGTACTACGAGGCCGCGATGCGCATCCTGGTGCCGGCCGGCGCGGGCCTGCGCACCGTCGGTGACCTCGCTGGACGGCCGGTCTGCTCGTCGCAGGGAAGCACCTCGTTCGAGAAGATCGCGAACCTGGTGCGCGGCCCCGGCCGGCCGATCGCGGTGAACCGGGTGGGGATCGTGGACTGCCTGGCCGCGCTCCAGCGCGGTGAGGTGGACGCGGTGGCCACCGACGACACGATCCTCGCCGGGATGCGTGCCGAGGACGCCACCGTCACCGTCCTCGGTCCCGAGGCGTTCGACGGCGTTCTGGGCCCGGCGGGCCGCGCCGGCCTCGACGAGCCCTACGGCGTGGCGATCGGCCGGACGGATCTCGCGCCGGGCCTCTCCCCGGCCGAGGCCGCGGCGAACCGGGCCGCCGACGACGCCTTCGTCGCCTTCGTCAACCGGGTGCTGCTCGACATGATGACCGGCCCGACCTGGAACAGGCTCCACACCCGCTACCTGCGCGACGTCCTGCGGGTCTCGGGCGTGCCCCCGAACGCCATCCAGCCGAACTGGCCGGACGGCGTGCTCGTCACGGGCGGCGGATCGTGATCCGGGTCCAGGCGCCGACGAACACCCGGTCCCCGTCACGCAGCGAGACGGGGTGCCCGGCCGGGATCGGCTGACTGCTGTCGTTCACCCTGGTCCCGTTGAGGGAGCCGTGGTCGACGACGGCGTAGCCGCCGTCCGGCTGCCGGACGAGGCTCGCGTGCCGCCCGGACACCGCCGGGTCGTCCGCCGGCCCGGACAGGTCGACGCCCGCCGGCGGGCCATCCGGCCCGGCGCCGATCAGGATCTCCGGCCCGTCCAGGTGGACCACCCAGGGGAGACGGCCTTCGGGGAGGCGCACGCCGTCCCCGATCACCCGGGCGAAGTGGGCCTCGTCGACCTCGACGACCGCATCCCAACGCGGCGACGCGGCGGGTGCCGGGTATACCCGCGGCACCACCGGACGCCGGCCGGTGGCGAACTCGTACCGGCAGCGCAGGCAGAACCGGTCGGTCGGCGCGGGGCGGGCCCGGCAGTGCGGGCAGTGCGCCGGCGTCGCCTCGGCCCGCGGGAATCGAGGGGCGAAGCTGTCGTCGGGGTCCCAGCTGCCCAGCGGGGGCCGTCCGCGGCCGGCCCGTGGTGCCGGCGGCTCCCCGGAGCCGGCCAGGGCGAGCCCGTCCGCCGCGGCCGGGGGGCCGCCCGGCCCGGCGCCGGCGATGCCGGCATCGCCGGCGGGCAGGTCGTCCGCGGGCTCGCCGTCGGCGTAGTCGTCGGGGTCGTCCGGCACGTCGTCGGGCTCGTCGGGGTCGTCGTCTGTGTCCGGATCGGTGCGCCGCCCGGTCGTCCCGCCGCGGCCGGCGGCATGCTGGGTGGTTGCCCCGGACAGCTCAGGGGTGGGATAGGCCCGCCCCGGGCCGGGGCCGGCCAGCCATCCGGTCGGCGGGCGGTAGGCCGGCCCGTCCTCGCCCTCGCTGTGCGGGCTGTCCCCGTCACCGTCGGCCGGGCCGGTTTCCGTGCTCACCGCGCCCTCCTCGGTTCGAGAGCCCGGGTGAACCGGTAGCGGACCTCGAGCACCTCGAACAGGTGGGGGTCGACGTCGGGCCGCACCCACGGCGCGTCCCCGGCCGGCGCGTCCCCGGCCGGGTCGGCCTCGACCACCTGCTCGAGAATCTCGGCCGTCGCCTGATCGTGGCTGGCGCGGGCCAGGTCGAGCGCGCGGCCCAGGTGCGCGCCGGCCGCGGCGAGGTCGCCGCGGCCCCGCGCGGCCATGCCCAGCCTGATCGCCTCCGCCAGGTCGATCACACCCCTGCTGTGCCGCACCTCCCGGGAGACCTGGGTGTGCAGCTGCTCGTCCGCGGTCCACATCGCCTGGACGTCCCCACCGGCCAGCCGCCGCCGGTCCGTGACGACCGCGATGCGGGCGAGCCGGCTCGGTCGGGTGATCCGGTGCGGGAGCAGGCCGGAGACGGAGAGGTGGTAGTCACGGCAGCCGGCGCCCCACGCCCCGGTGGGGAACTCGGTCTCCTGCCCGCCGACGGCCGTCCCGCGTTCGAGCAGGTCCTCGAGGGTGGGATGCACCTGCTTGAACGTGCTGATCCGTGCCCCGTGCGGGATCCACACCCGCAGCGAGACCGCCGGCAGCGCGCGGGCCATCGCCGCCTTCGTCATCGCCTGGAAGTCGGCGACCAGGTCGGCCGGGTCGGCGATGTCGCGGGCCGTGCCCAGCAGGGTGTCGGACACCGCGGTGAGCTCGGCGGCGACCCAGCCGCGGCCCACGCCCCGGCTGTCGCACTGGAAGTGCCCCCGGCACGCGGCCAGCGCGTCCGCGAAGTCCGCGGCGCTCTCGTGCTCGTTCCGCCCGTCGGTCAGCAGAATGGCGTGCCGGACGGCGTCGGGATGGCCGGCGAACAGGTCCCGGGCCGTCAGCAGCCAGCTCCCGATCGCGGTGCCCCCGGCGGCGCTCATCCGGTTGATGGTCCGCCGGGCCTGGTCGCGGGTGTCCGTGGCGGCGCGGGCCAGGCCGCCGCCCGGCGGGTAGACAACCTGGGCGGTGCCGGTGCCGCGGATCACGGCGAACAGCGTCCCCGGGCGCAGGCCGTCCACGGCCGCGCACGCGGCCCGCCGCGCGGCGTAGATCTTCGTGGCGGGTGTGCTCATCGACCCCGAGCAGTCGATGACGATCACCTCGACGTGCTCGACGTGCTCGACGTGCTCGACGTGCTCGACGTGCTCGACGTCCGGCTCGCCCGGTGCGCCGTCATCCTCGGCGCAGACCGTGAGCAGGGCATCCGCGTCGGTGACGCCGTCCGGGAGGTATTCGTCGGTGTAGACGTCGACCCGAAAACCGATCACGTCGCCCCGCAGATCACCAGAGGGTCCGCGGGCGGATCCGGTTCGCCGCGTCGACATACCGGATGCGCTCGCGGCGGTCACCGGCCAGCCGGGCGATGTCCCGGTACGCCGCTTCGAGCCCGAGACGCAGCTCACGGGGGACGAGCCTGCGCCCGAACACCTGCTTCGGCCCCGTCCGGGTCGGCCCCGGCGGGCCGGCGCCGACCATGCGCAGCGCGGCGGCGAGGATGTCCAGCCGCAGCTCGGCGCGGCGCCGGCGGTCGAGACCGAGCCGCGGCCGGGAGCTCTCGAGGATGGCCTCGGCGCTGCGCAGGTCGTCCAGGGAGACCACGACCGGCACCGCGCCGGCCTGCTCGGGGCGCAGGTGCGAGCCGACGAGCACGCCGATCATCCGCACTCGGGCGGCCGTGTACGCGTGCGTGGACGCCGGCACCCGACGGTAGGCGTCGAGCTTGCCGTCCCGGTCGTCCAGGCAGCGGGCCAGCCCGAACGCGGCGCTGGTGATCGCCGGGTCGACCTGGCTGACGACGTCGAACAGCTCGGCGGCGCGGGCCCGGTCGCCGGCGTCGGCACTGGCGGTCGCGACGGCGAGCCGCGGCGCCAGCTCGCCGGGCATGCGCGCGTAGACCTTCTCGAACGCCTCGGCGGCCTGCGTCGATCGCCCCGCTGCCAGGTCGAGCAGGCCCTGGCACCAGGTCACCCGCCATTCCCGCGGGTAGGCGGCGGCCAGCTCCCGCACCGTCACCTCGGCCTTGTCGGTGTAGCCGGCGCGCATCTGGGCGCGGGCCAGTGCCAGCCGCGTCTGCCGGGTCGGCTGCGCGACCTCCGCGAGCCGGTCGGCCAGCGCGGCCGGGTCCTCCCCGGGGGTCGTCGCGAGCACCCGGGCCTGCGGGTCGTCCGCGTCGATCCGCAGGTCGGGCAGGATCTCCCAGACCGTCGGCGGCTCGTCGGCCTCGCCGTGGCCGTCGTCGGCTTCGCCCGTCGGATGCAGATCCGGCTCGAACCAGCGGCTGGCCAGCGGCGGGACGTTCCCCTCGGTGCGCGAGGCGATCTCGTAGAGCACCCCGGTGAGCTCCTCGGCGAACTCGGCGACGGTCGCGAACCGGTCGGCCGGGTCGCTCGCCGTGCCCCGGCGCAGCAGGTGGTCGAGGGACTCGAACTCGAGTAGCGGCGCGTGCTCACCCCGCGGCGGCAGCCCGTGCCGGTGGACGTCCAAAAAGCCCGGGAACCGGCCGAGGACGAGCCGGGCCAGCGTGCGGGCGGCGGCGAAGACGTCCGAGGCGACGGTCGGCACGCTGTGCCGGGTCACCTCCGCCGGGCGGAACTCGCCCTCCTCCAGCTCCGGGGCGCGGTAGCCGGGCGTCGACAGGAAGCTGGAGAACTGGTCGTCCAGCCGCCGCGCGCCGCCGAGGTCGATCAGCGTGACCTGCTCGGTGCTGACCATGATGTTGTCCGGTTTGAGGTCGCAGTACGCCAGCCCCCGCCGGTGCAGGTGACTCAGCGCGGGCAGCAGCCGCAGCAGGTAACGGATGGCGTCCGCGGGGGGCAGCGGCCGCGGCCGCCCGTCCGGGCCGGGCGGCTGGGTCTCGGCCAGCCGGGACAGCGACACTCCCGGGACGTACTCCATGACGATGTAGTCCTCGCCCTGGTGCGAGACGTAGTCACGGATCTTCACGATGTTCGGGTGGTTGACGGAGATCAGCATCCGCCGTTCCACCTCGGCGATCCGCCGCGCCTCCGGGTTCGCCACGTCGAGCAGGCCCTTGAGCACCACCCAGGCCTGGATGTCGTCGTCACCCAGGTTGTCGTTCGTCGCCGCGTACACCCAGCCCATCCCGCCGTGGCCGATCGCGCCGTGCACGGTGTACTGCTGCCCGACGTGGTCGCCGGCCGCGAGCTTGACCGTGAACGAGTACGGCTGCCGGCAGCGCGGGCAGACACCCTCCAGCTCGACGGCGCCCTCCGGGCCGGGCCGGGCGACCCTGGTACCGCACGCGGCACACTCGCGCAGGTTCGTCGGCACGTTCGGGCTCGACAGCAGCACGGGACGGTTCGCCACGACGACGTCGCGCCGGACGGGCAGGCGCAGCGGGTCGCGATCCTTGGCGGCCGGGCGGGAGACGCTGATCGGCTGGGTGGTGACCAGCACGGGATCGGCGGTGTCCGGCGCCTGCTCGGCTCCCTGTTCCGGTGCCTGTTCAGCTCCCTGTTCCGTTGGCTGCTCGGCTTCCTGCTCCGGTGTCGCCGCTTGATCCGGTACGGCTTCTCGTTCCGGGGGCGCCGCCTGTGCCGGTACCACTACCGCTGCCGGTGCCGGTCCCGACTCTGTTTCCGTCTCCGATGCCGGTTCCGGGCCGGGCGCGCCACACCGGTTGCAGAAGCCGCTGGTCATGATGACCCCGCCGACACAGCCGGGCCGGACGCACGCGACACCCGTCGGCTCGCTCACCGGCCCGGCCCCTCGGCTCGGACGTCCCGGCTGTGCAGGGCGCGGACGTAGGCCATGGTGAGCCGTTCGGCCTCGGCCAGGTCGGTGGGCGCCCGGTAGAGCTCCTCGAACGCCCGTGCGTGCAGCGCGGAGAGCTCCTCGTCCTCGGCCAGCCCCAGCCGGGCGGCCTTCCCGTGCACGGCCGCGAGACGTCCACGCAGCTCACGGCGCTGGTTCAGCCCGACCGCGTTCGCGCTCGTCACCGCCCGCGCGGCCTGCTCGGTGCTGACGGCGAGCTCGCGCCACTCTGCGAGGCCGCGGGCGACGTCGCCGTCGCGCCGGCCCCCGAGCGCGGCGGCGGCCAGGTCGTCGAGCCATGGGCGCAGGCCCACGCCGTCCTGTTCCAGCACGTCGCGGTCGGCGAAGGTGACCAGGCCGACCGGCGCGACGATCCGGCCACGCACGTGCTCGGGTGAGTCGAGCGCTTCGCGTACGAGGTCGCTGAGGCTGGCGAGCTGCTCGCGGGCGGCCGTCAGGTCGCGGGCGATCCCGCCCGCCGAGACTGTCCGGTCTTCACCGGTCACCACCCATCCCCCTTTCCCGGGCGCCGCCGGGCGGTCCCCACCACCGGTACCACCCGCCCCGTGCCTGGTCAGCGCGCCCACTGCGGCTCGGGTGGCAGCGACTCCTCGCAGGGCATCTCGGGAGCCTTCCACCTCTCGCATAATTTCAGCCACTCCGGCTTGTCACGCCGTAGACGCTCCAAAACCCCGTTGACGAATCCGGCGAGCTCGGTGTCGTCCCGCTCGAATGCGACACTGTAGTACTCGTCCCGCCCGACTGAGAACGTTCCGAGTACGGCGGTGGCATCCTGTTCCAGCATCCCCACCAGACTCGCGTCGTTCGCGGCCACGACGTCGACCTCACCCTGCTGGAAGGCAACCAGACAGTCGGACAGCTCGTTAAGGTGATCCACGATCTCGAACGTGGGATGGGTTTGATGGGTATTCTCCAGGTTCGTCAGCGTCGTCGTCCCCCGCGGGGCGCACACCCGTTTCCCGGCGAGTTCCTCCGGGGAGTCGATGCCGGGCCCCGCTTCCGAGTGCGTGCTCTCCCGATGGGAGAGCAGCCGTGGATGGGCGGTGAAGTAAGCCGCGGACAAACCCACACGCTCGGCCCGTGACTCCGAGTAGGTCAGGGTGCTGACGAGGATGTCCACCTCCCCGTTCTCGACCGCCGGCAGGCGTTCCGCGTAGCTGACCGGGCGGTACCGCACCTTCTCGTCCGCCGTACCCGGACCGAACAGGGCCTCTGCGATCCGCTGGGCGAGCTCGACGTCGAAGCCCTCGAACCGGTGCGACACCGGACTCCACGCGCCGCGGGTCTGGGTGTCGCGCGAGACACCCACCCGTAGGAAGCCGCGTTTGCGGATCCTGTCGAGTGAGCCTCCCGACACGAAGTCCCCGGCGTCGGCGGGCGGGACGAGGTTCGTGGGCACCGCAGCCTCAGGACGGGCCTCCTGGGTTGCCTCGGCCGCCTCGGCCGACGCGGTCACCAGCGGCTCCCATGGCTGGTCGGCCGCGCGGGGCAGGTCACCGGAAACGGTCGAGCACCCGACCAGCGCCGCTGCGGTCATCAGCGCCGCCGCCACCAGCGCGGCGCGTCTCACCCGTATTCCCGGATCCGCGGCGCCAGCCCGGCGGCGGCCAGCACCGCCGCGAGCAGGAACAGCGCCCCCGCGCCGGCGGCCACGCCGCGCAGCGCGTCGCCGGCCCCGGCGACCTCGGTGCCGAACCGTGCCTCGGCCACGCCGTCCGCCTTCGTCAGCGCCCTGTCCAGCTCCATGAACCGACCCGTGGCCCTGGGCGTTGAATCGCCGACCGGGGCGTCGATCGCGGTAGCCCCAGCCTGGCGGGCGGTGTCGACGAGTTTGACGATGCCCGGATCGAGCGGGCGGGCCGTCGCCGGACCGCACCAGCGCACGAGATTCGGGTCGCGAGTCGCCGCTTCGTGCGGTCCGGGCAGGCCTTCCACCGCCGCGCTCGCCGCGCCCGCACTGCTCGGTTCGTTCAGGGCCCTCGGTTCGTTCAGGGGTGTGGTGCCCGGCTCACGGCCTCGGGCGGCGCAGGCGAGCTGCGCGGCGGTCTGGTCGAAGTCGGCGTCGAAGACGATCTCACCGCCCTGAGCGATCCGCCAGTAGAGAACGTCCCCCTCCGCGCGCAGCGCGAGATGGCGGACCCGAGCCAGCATCGCCTGGACGTCATAGCCCTCGGACCGGGCGCTCGCCAGTTTCGCCCGCTCGGTGGCCAGGGCTGCCTGCGGCCAGATGATCCCCACCGTGACCAGGAGCGTGGCGGCGAGAAGGCCCGGATTCAGCCATCGGCGGGTCCACAGCACGCCGAGCACCTGGGCGGCCGCCAGCGCCGCGAGCGCGAGTAACGCGACCACGGCCAGCCCCGCGACGTCGCCCGCCCGGGTCGCGCGCCGGAACGCCTGCGCCTGATCCTCCGTGTGGGAACGGGCGAGTGTCGCGCTGGCGGGCAGGAGGTGGTCGTTCATGAGCGAGTTGGCCATGCGCAGGTAGGCTCCGCCGACGCTCATGCCCATGCGGTCGTTGGCACGGGCCTCGCCGACGTAGCGCGTGTACACCGGAGTGAGGCAGACCAGCGTGGCCAGCGCCGCGGCCGCGGCCTCGTTGCTCGGCGGCGCCGCGGACCGGGCGCCGCCCCTGCCTGATCCGCCCCTGCCTGATCCGCCCTTGCCTGGTCCGCCACTGGCTCCGGCCGCCCCGGCTCCGGCTCCGGCTCCGGCTCCAGCTCCGGCTGTGGCCCCGGCCGTGGCTGAGCTGGTCGGGCCGGAGCTGGTCGGACTCGGCCTGACGGTGGCGGGGGGCTCCTGCCCGGGGCAGGCGAGGCCGCCGGACCCCGGATCGGTGGTGGCTCCGGCCCGCACCATCGCCTCGTTCGCGGCCCGCATCGCGGCGGCGAAGTCGTCGTAGGGAGCCGCGCCCGGCGTGGTGCTGATCCCGAGGAACGTCGAGGCCTCGGCCGCCGCCGCCTCAGCCAGGTGCCGGTGGATGTCCCAGGACGCCTGGGTGCCGGCCATCGTCTGCCTACTGATCGCCGACACCGCGTGGGCGCGCCGCTCAACCACGGCGATGGCGCCCACCCCGGCCGCCGCGCACAGGCAGACACACATGACGGCGCAGATCAGGAACCATGTAGGCGTCGCGGGACGGCCGTGGTCGGCCGCCGGGGTGTACGGCGGAGGCTCGCCGTCGCGGCTGACCGTGGTGCTCCGGACACTCACGGGTCGAAAGTGTGCCTTAAGTGACTGATGCGTTCCTCCTCGAGGTGCGGCTCGGCCCGGGTGGCCTCCCGGGTCCGTGGCCCGGGTCTGTTGCCCGGATCTGGCCCCGAGGGGCCGGACGCGGTCACGGCCGCAGACCGGCGTGATGCCTGACGGTGACCTTGGAGTCGCGTGTGGTCCGCACGCGGCCGACCCCACCACCAATAAGTGTGGTCAGCACTGATCATTAGGGATCGGATTCGGTCGGATGCTGGGACGGACCCGGGTTCCCCCACTACGATTTGGACGATGCTCGGTAGCCGCGTGCCTCTTCGCTCCGACAACTGTGCACTATTGTTCCATCGACTTCGCGAGGGTGTTCTCACCCTTGATCCCGCGGTCGAGGGAATGCGTCGTCCCATAGATGGCACCGTAGTGTGGGGTGCGCTGATGGAAATCGGGATGACCGAGGGCACAGCCACGGTTGTCTCGTTGGCCGATGGCACCACCAGCCTCTACACGAGTGCCGGTGGCGGCCTGGTGGGCGGTGGCGCACACCGTGTCGTGGTCGCCGCGACCCGCCATTTCCTCTCGGTCGTCGGAGCACACCTCGACACCTTCGACGAAGACTCGGAGCGAGCGCCTGTCCCGGAGTCCGGGCGGGTGACCTTCCGTGCTCTCACGTATGTTGGTCGCCGATACCTGGACCTGTCGGAGAAGGACCTCTGCGAACCGGGACATGCCTTTTCTGCGCTTTATCAGGCCGGTCATGAGGTCGTTGCCCGACTACGCCTGGTGAACGCACGCGATTAGTCGTCGACGGGTACCGTTTTCGTCGATCCCGTGGCGTTCGCGGCCTCGTGCCGTGGCTGGTCGTATGGCACGGTCGGCCACGTCCCGTGGTCAGCTGTGTGCTGCGGTCGGCCTCGTGCGGAGGCTCCGTCCCCGCCCCCGGTCATTCTGCTGCGCCGTCATTCAGCCCTCACGTCGAACCGGCCCGGGCCGTTCTGGTCCGAGTTGTCCCGCTGACGTATGAGGTGGCTCGGCCAACACGCTTCGGTGGCCCCCGCCGGATGCGTCCCCGACGCGGAGATCCTGGACGGGTACGCCGTCGTCCAGCCCTGGTCCGCGCTGTTCAGTCCTCGTCGCTCAGCCGTCGCGTCACCCGGTGGTTTCGACGATCCGTCATCAGTAATATACGCTGGGTAATAATGATCTAACCTAGGCTTGCTGCTTCGGGACGCGCGACGGAGGGAACGGGACCATGGCGACCAGTTCATCGGAGACCGGTACGTCCAGTAACGGCGCCGGTGCCATCAGTGGCTCGGTCGGTCGCCCGGAGTCGATCCAGGCGGTCACCCCTCCCTTCTCCGCCGTGCCGCCGGCGAGTGCCACGGCCTCGGCGGCGACCAGGTCGGGAAGCGCTCCCACCCGGGCTGACGAGGCGGGTACCGACCAGCACACGGCGCCCCGCCCGCCCGCCATGGAGCCGGCCTCCACCAGCTCGCCCGCCGTGACCGCGCCCGCCGGCGGCTCGCCTGCCCCGTCTTCGCCCACCGCGACGAGCTCGCCCGTTGCCGCGAGTTCGACTGCCGCGGCCTCGACAGCGGGCCCGGCGTCCGGCCGGTCCACCTCCGCCCGAGGCTCGCGGGCGGGCGCGTCCCGCGGCACGACGGCCCGCGCCGCGGCGACCGGCACCAGGGCCACGGGCACGCCGTCCCGCGGGACGGCGGCTCGGGGCGGCACGGCCCGCACGGGCACGGCACGGAGCACGGCCGCGCGGAGCACTACGGCGCGGACGACCAGCGCACGGAGCACAACGGCGCGTGGGAGCACGACCCGTCCGACGGGGAGCGGTCCCAAGCCGGAACGCGCCGCCGCGACCCGGGGGCGGTCGACGCGCACGGCGGCGCCGCAGCCCGCGCAGCCGGCGGTGGCTCGGGCGGCGGCGGCCCGGCCGGCAGGGGCCCGGTCGACGACGTCCCGGTCGGTCGTGTCCCGGGCGGCTGGCACGGTTCCCGAAGCGGCCGCGTCGGCGGTCACCGCCGTCCAGAAGCTGTTTCGTGGGCGCAGGGAGCGGGCGGGGCGGGTCGTTGTCATGCGCCTGCCCTATGTCACCGCGCGGCTGGAGGTGGCGCCGCCACCGCGGACCGACGGCGTCCGGATCGGGCCGCTCGCCCTCCCGTCGGCGAAGCGGACCGCCTACTACGCGGGCCTTGGCGCGCTGGCCGCCATCGAGATCATCGAGTGGCCGATCGCGGCCGCGATCGCCGCGGGTACCTATGTCTCCCAGCACAGCCGGCCCGTGAGCGCGGGCCGCGACGGCGGCACCGGCCACCGTTCGCCGAGCGCCTGACCGGTGGTGGGGCGCCTCCCGCTGCCCTCGCCTCGCAGCGCCGCGCGGGCGCTTGTCGCGGAGCTTCACCGGCCGTCGCGGCGGCCCCGCGCGGTGTGGTGCGGCGCTGGCTCCGCCCACGTCGAGCTGCTCCGGCGGGACGTGCACGACCACGCGGCCGCCGCCGTCCGGGCGCTTGAGGGAGTCGACTGGGCCGAGGTCGACGAGGGCCTCGGTCGTCTCCTGGTCGCCTTCGACGCTGACGCGGTCGACGTCGCTGACGTGATCGACGCCGTGGCCGAGGTGGAGAACGCCGCCGCGGCGCGACCGCGGCCCGCCACCGAAGCCCCGTCGACCAGAGCCCTGTCGACAGAAGCCCCGTCAGCCGGGGGGCCGCACGCCCGGCCGCGGGGGCAGGATCGGAACGGGCACCCCGGTGATCCCGGACCGGTCGCCGCCGAGCTCGTCGCGCTCGGCGTGGACGCCGCCGCCTTCGGTTTCGCCGTGGCCGGACGGTTGCTGCGGCTGCCGGCGGTGCCGCGCGCCGCCGCCGCGGCCGTGGCGCTGGTCGACCACCAGCCGCGGGCCCGGCGCGCCGTCGAGCGCGGGCTCGGCCGCACGGGCACCGACCTCGCGCTCGGCCTGGCGAACGCGGGGGTCGCCGCGCTCAGCCAGAGCCCCGACATGATCCTCGTGGGCGCGGCGCACCGCTGCGCCACGCTGGGAGAGCTCCTCGCCGCGCGGGCCGCGTTCACCCGGCTCGAACCCGAGCTGGGCCGGGCGACCCGCGGCGCGCACAGCGCGGCCCTCGGCCGTCTCGGTGAGGTCGCGCGGGAGCGACGGCCGCGCCCGCTGCCGGCCGGCCCGGTGGAGCGGTGCGCCGACCGGATGGCCGCGGCCGGGCTGGCACTCGGCGCGGCGACCCTGGCGGTGTCCGGGTCGCCGGTGCTCGCCGGCGACCTGCTCCTCACCACCGTTCCCCGCGCCGCGTGGCTGGGCCGGGAGGTGTTCGCCGCGACGGCGGGCCGCCGGCTGGCCGGTCACGACGTACTGGCGCTGGAGCGGTCGTGCCTGCGCCGCCTCGACCGTGTCGACACCGTGGTGGTGTCGCCGGCCGCCCTGCTGTCCGGCGCGGCGCGGGTGCTCTCGGCACCGGACGGCCCCAGCTGGACGGTCGTCGACGCCCTCGTGGACGGGCTGGACGTGTGGCGCCCGTTCCGCCCCGGCGCGGTCGTGGCCCGGGACGGCGCCGTCCGGCTCGTCGCCGCGCACGCCCGCGGGGCCCGCCGGGCGGCCGACCCCGACGGCCTGCCCGTGGAGCTGCGCGGCACCCGGCCCGTGGTGAGCGGGCTCGTCGGTGTCGAGACGGACGGGCACGCGGAGGCGGTGCTGCGGGCGGCGCGCGCCTGCGGCAGCGTCCTGCTCGGTGAGCACGTCAGCACCGCCGAGTTCACCCCGCTCGTCGACGCACGGGTACGCGGCGGGACGGATCTGGCGACCGAGGTGTGGCGGGCGCAGGCCAGAGGCGCGGTCGTCCTCGTGGTCGGCTGCGGCTCCGACACGGACGCGCTGCACGTCGCCGACGTCGGTGTCGGGCTTGTCCGTCCCGGGGAGCGGCCGCCCTGGTGCGCGGATCTGCTCTGCGTGCGCGGGCTCGCCGATGTGTGGCGGGTGCTGCAGTACCCGGTGCCGGCCCGGGCGACCAGCCGCCGGGCGGCCTCCCTGGCGGTGTCCGGTTCGGCGCTGTCCGCCCTGACCACCGTCGTCGGTGGGGGAGCCTCCGGACGTCCAGGCCGCTCACTGGCCGGAGCGCTGGCCCGGGGCGGCCCGGTGAGCGCCGCCGCGGTCAGCTCGATGGCTGAGGGTCTCGTGGCCGCGTCCCGCGCGGACCGACGTCCACCGCCGGCGCCGGTGCGGCGTACGGACTGGCATGCGCTGGACGCGGAGGCGGTGCGCCGCCGGCTGCCCGCCGCACCGCGCGACCCGGCGGAGCCGGGCGGGGTCCGATCGGACGGCGCCGGCGCCCACCCGACGGTCAGGTCGTTCGGGAAGGGCGCCCGGGAGCTCGGCGCCGCGGTCGTCGCGGACCTGCGGGACCCGCTCGTACCGGTGCTGATGGTGGGCGCGGCGGCCAGCGCCGTCCTCGGCTCGACGGTCGACGCGGCGCTGGTGGCCGGGGTCTCGGTGACGAACGCCGTTCTCAGCGGTGCGCAGCGGGCCCGCGCCGAGGCCGCGATGCGCGGACTGATGGCGCGCCACCTCGCGCTCGCCCGGGTCGAGACGACCGATGGCCTCCGCGTGCTGCCGGCCGACGAGCTGCGGCCAGGTGACCGAATCCTGGTACGGGCCGGGGACGTCGTCCCCGCCGACGCGCGGCTGCTCGCCGCGGACACCCTCGAGGTTGACGAGGCGTCGCTGACCGGCGAGTCCGTCCCTGTCGGCAAGTCCGTCGAGCCGACGCCGTCCGCCGATCTCGCCGACCGCAGCTGCATGCTCTTCGAGGGGACGACCGTGCTCGCCGGCACGGGCCGGGGAATCGTCGTCGCCGTCGGCGAGGCCACCGAGGCCGGCCGCGCGAGCGCCGCCGTGGTCGGCACGGCGGCGCCGGTGGGCGTGCAGAACCGGCTGGGTGATCTCACCCGGCTCGCGCTGCCGCTGACCGCGGCCAGCGGGCTCGCTGTGACCGCCCTGTCGGTGCTGCGCGGGGCCGGGGCGCGGGAGGCGCTCGGCGCGGGGGTGGCGGTGGCCGTCGCCGCGGTGCCGGAGGGTCTGCCCCTCGTCGCCACGGTCGCCCAGGTCGCGGCCGCCCGCCGACTCGCCCGCCTCGGCGTGCTCGTGCGCTCCTCGCGCACCGTCGAGGCGCTGGGCCGGATCGACACCGTCTGCTTCGACAAGACCGGCACGCTCACCGAGGGCCGCCTGGTGCTGCGCGAGGTCGCGGTGGTGGGCGGTGCGTCCCGGGATGACGTGCTTCGCGTCGCCGGCGCGGCGAGCCCCCGGCCGGACGGGCCCATCCCGCACGCCACCGACCGTGCCGTGCTGGCCGCGGCGGAGCCGCTGGAACCGCTGGGCCGCCGACTCGCCGAGCTGCCGTTCGAGACCGCGCGTGGCTACGCCGTCACGATGGTGCAGGCCGGTGACGCCACGGTGCTGGCGGTCAAGGGGTCGCCGGAGACGCTGCTCGACCGCTGCCGGATGCCCGCCCGGGATGTCGCGGCGGCCCACCGCACGGTCGACGCGCTCGCCGCGCGGGGCCTGCGTGTGCTCGCTGTGGCTCGTTCGAAGCCCTTCCACCCGCAGTCCCCGGCACCGCCCGCACCATCGGCGCCGCTGGCGCAGCGGGCCGCGGTGGCGTGCGGGCCGGTCGACATCCCGGACGCGCTCGTGCGGGATCTGGAACTCGTCGGATTCGTCGGGCTGGCGGACACGCCGCGCCCGACGGCCGCCCCCGCGATCCGCCGACTGACCGGTGCCGGTCTGCGCGTCCTCGTCGTCACCGGCGATCATCCGGGCACCGCGGCCGCGATCGCCGCCGAGGTCGGGCTCCGCGTCACCGCCGGCGCCGTCGTCACCGGGCCCGAGCTCGACCAGCTCGGGGACGAGGAGTTCGGCCGCCGGGTCGGCACCGCCGCGGTCTTCGCCCGGATCTCCCCGGAGCAGAAGGTACGGCTCGTGATGACCCTGCGCCGGCAGGGCCGCACGGTGGCGATGACCGGTGACGGCACCAACGACGCGGCCGCGATCCGCGCGGCGGACGTCGGCGTCGCCGTCCAGGGACGCGGGTCGGCGGCGGCGACCGGGGCCGCCGACCTGCTGCTCACCACCGCCGACGTCGACCGGCTGGCAGACGCCGTCATCGAGGGCCGGCGGATGTGGCAGTCCGTCACCGACGCGGTGTCGGTGCTGGTCGGCGGGAACGCGGGCGAGGTCGCCTTCACGCTGCTCGGCGCGGCCGTGGCGGGCCGGGCGCCGCTGAGCCCGCGTCAGCTCCTGCTGGTCAACCTGCTGACGGACATGGCGCCCGCGATGGCGCTGGCGGTGCGCGGCCGCGGCGGTGACCCGCCGCACTCCGCGGACACGATCCTCGCCGGCCCGCTGCGCCGCGCGATCCTGCTCCGCGGCGCGACCACCGCGGGCGCGGCGACCGCCGCCTGGGCCGTAGCCCGACGCACCGGCACCCCGGGACGGGCCTCGACCGTGGCGCTGCTGGCCGTCGTCGGATCGCAGCTCGGGCAGACGCTCGCCCTGGCCGGCCGGGATCCGCTCGTGATCGCCACGGCGGCCGGGAGCTTCGCGGTGCTCGCCGGGATCGTGCAGACCCCCGTGGTCAGCACCCTGTTCGGCTGCCGGCCCGTCGGCCCGGTCGGCTGGACGATCGCGGTGGTCTCCGCGTCCGTGGCGACCGTGGTGGCAGTGGGGTCAGACCGCGCCCACCGCGGGCGAAGCGCCCAGCCAGCGGCGGACCAGCCCGGTGACCAGCAGCACGAGCACCGTTCCGACCGCCTCGACGAGCAGACCAGCGAGAAGCTCCGTCATGACCCCGCCTCCTTTCCAGCAGCAGATGGCATTGCGGTTACGGTGAGCCAGCCTGGTTAACGTGAGGTGACGGGCGGGGCTCGAGTGGATGGCCAGGCGGAGAAGCCGGCATCCGACGGCCGCGTGCGGGCCGATACGGTGCTCCCGGTGAACGGAATCCTGCAGTGAACTGGGCGGAAGGCGCGGTCCTCGGTCTGGTCCAGGGGCTCACCGAGTTCCTGCCGGTCTCCTCGAGCGCGCATCTGCGGGTCGTGGCCGCGCTGGCCGGCTGGGACGACCCCGGCGCCGCGTTCACCGCCGTCACCCAGCTCGGCACGGCCGCCGCCGTGATGGTCTACCTCCGCGCCGACATCGCCCGCCTCGGCCGCGCCTGGCTGCGGTCGCTTGCCGGCCCGGTCCCGGGGCAGCTCACGGCGCTCGGCGCGCGACCGGGGCCGGAGATGAGGCCGGGGTCGGGGTCGTACTCGAATCCAGCGCCGGATCCGGCGCTGGCCGCGGACGCCCGGCTCACCTGGCTGATCATTTTCGGTACCGTGCCGATCGGAGCCGTCGGGTACCTCTTCGAGGACGTCATCAAAGGCCGGTTCCGTGATCTGCGGCTGACCGCGGGCGCCCTGGTCGGCGTCGGCGCGCTGCTCGGCGCCGCCGACAGCCTGACGGCCCGGCGCGCGGCGCGCGGCGGTGCCATGACCATCGGCGGTGCGCCGCGCGGCGGCCGGCCGCTGGCGGAGCTGTCCGTGCGCGACGGGCTCCTGATCGGGCTCGCGCAGGCCGCCGCGCTGGTGCCGGGGGTGTCCCGCTCGGGGGCGACCATCGGTGGCGGCCTCCTGCTGCGCTACTCCCGGGAGGCGGCCGCGCGCTACTCGTTCCTGCTGGCTGTTCCCGCCGTCCTGGTGTCGGGAACCTTCGGGCTCCACCGTCTCTACCGCGAGGTCCGGCCGCACGCCGCGACGGGTGCGACGGGCACGACGGGCGAGGCCGGCGAGCGGGCGGCCGAGCCGGCCTGGGGTCCGCTGGTCGGCGCGAGCGTCGTGGCGTTCGTCGTCGGGTACGCGGCGATCGCCTGGTTCCTCCGGTACGTCTCGGCGCACGGTTTCGCGCCGTTCGTCGTGTACCGGATCGGCCTCGGGCTGCTGCTGCTCGCGCTCGTGCTCGGCGGCAGGATCCCGGCGACGCCGGCCTGAGCGGCCCGGGAGGCCCGAACTGTCGGCGGCGGGGTGTCCAATACCGTTGGCGCTCGGGGGACACACGCCCAGGGACACCCGGGATCCGAGGACCGACCGAACGAAAGTGAGTGACGATGGACCGGCCAGCGGCCACGACGTCCGCGTCCACCGAACAGGACGACCCCCGGGACGAGCCGCGCACGGCGACCGACCTCGACACGGATCCCGGCGCCGATACGGACACCGGTACCGACACGGATCCCAGCGCCGACACGGACATCGGTACCGATATGGACACCGGCACCGAGACCGGCGCCGACCTTGGCACTGACGCGCGGGGCCTGAGCGCCGCCGAGGTCGCGGAGCGGGTCGCCGACGGCCGGGTGAACGACATCCCGGTCCGTTCCAGCCGGTCGGTCGGCGAGATCGTCCGGGCGAACGTCCTCACCCGGATCAACGCGATCATCGGCGTGCTCTTCGTCCTCATCGTGATCGTCGGCCCCGTCCAGGACGCCCTGTTCGGCGGCGTGATCATCGCCAACACCCTGATCGGCGTCATCCAGGAGATCCGCGCCAAGCGGACCCTCGACCGGCTCGCCGTCGTCGGCGAGGCCCGCCCGGTCGTCCGGCGCGACGGCGTCGCCGCCGAGCTCGCGGCGTCCGAGATCGTGCTCGACGACGTCGTCGAGCTCGGCTCGGGCGACAAGATCGCCGTGGACGGGTTCGTCCTCGAGGCGGAGAACCTCGAGGTCGACGAGTCGCTGCTCACCGGCGAGGCCGACCCGGTGCACAAACGTCCCGGCGACACGGTCATGTCGGGGAGCTTCGTCGTCGCCGGGTCCGGCGCGTTCCGCGCGACCCGCGTCGGCCGCGCCGCCTACGCCGCCCAGCTCGCCGAGGAGGCGAGCCGCTTCACCCTGGTCCACTCCCAGCTCCGCAACGGCATCAACACCATCCTGCGGGTCGTCACCTGGATGATCATCCCGACCGGGGTGGCGCTGATCATCAGTCAGATCCTGGTGAACGACGACGACCTGGCGGAGGGCATCCGCCGGATGGTCGCCGGCCTCGTCCCGATGGTGCCCGAGGGCCTGGTCCTGCTCACCTCGGTGGCGTTCGCGGTCGGCGTGGTCCGGCTCGGCCGCCGCCAGTGCCTCGTCCAGGAACTGCCGGCGATCGAGGGGCTGGCCCGGGTCGACGTCGTCTGCCTGGACAAGACCGGCACCCTCACCGAAGCCGCGATGGACGTCGTCGAGCTGCGCATGCTCGACGACGACATCGAGACCGGCGGAGGCAAGGAGACCGACGGGAGCAAGGCGACCGCCGAAGCGGTGCTCGGCACCCTCGGCGCCGCGGACAGACGTCCCAACCCCAGCATGCAGGCGATCATCGACGCCTGGCCGGCGCCCGCCGGATGGACCGTCCAGGCCGACATGCCGTTCTCCTCGGCGCGCAAGTGGAGCGGCGCCGAGATCACCGACCCAGCCGACCCGACCGGCCCGGCGGCCACCTGGCTGCTCGGTGCACCGGACGTGCTCCTCCCGGAGAGCCATCCGGCGCTCGCCGAGGCCGACCGGTTCGGCGAGCAGGGCCTGCGCGTCCTGCTGCTCGCCACCTACGGCGCGACCCTCGCCGGGGCCGTGGCCGACCCCGCCGAGGTCCCTGGACTGACCACCCCGGTCGCCCTGGTCGTCATCGCGCAGCGCCTGCGGGCCGACGCCTCGGACACGCTGCGCTACTTCGCCGAGCAGGGCGTCGCCGCCAAAATCATCTCGGGAGACAACGCCCTGTCCGTCGGCGCCGTCGCCCACACCCTCGGCCTGCCCGGAGCCGAGAACCCGGTGGACGCCCGCACGCTCCCCGCCGACCCGGAGGCCCTCGCCGACGTCCTGGAGGCGAACTCGGTCTTCGGCCGGGTCAGCCCGCAGCAGAAGCGGGAGATGGTCGCCGCGCTGCAGTCCCGCGGGCACGCTGTCGCGATGACCGGCGACGGCGTCAACGACGTGCTCGCCCTCAAGGACGCCGACATCGGCGTCTCGATGGGCTCCGGGAGTCAGGCAACCCGCGCGGTCGCCCAGATCGTCCTGCTGAACAACAGCTTCGCCACCCTGCCCTCGGTCGTCGGTGAGGGCCGGCGGGTGATCGGCAACATCGAGCGGGTCGCGAACCTGTTCCTGACCAAGACGGTCTACTCGGTGCTGCTCGCCATCGTCGTGGTGATCACCCAGGTGCCCTACCCGTTCCTGCCCCGCCACCTGACCCTGATCGGATCACTCACGATCGGGATCCCCGCCTTCTTCCTGGCCCTGGCCCCGAACGCCGAACGGGCCCGCCCGGACTTCGTCGGCCGGGTCCTGCGCTTCGCGCTGCCCGCCGGGGTGCTCGCCGCCGCCGCGACCCTGACCTCCTACTTCCTCGCCCGCTCCATCTACGACGGCGACCTCGACGCCGAGACGTCGATGGCGACGCTCACCCTGTTCCTCGTCGCCCTGTGGGCGCTGGCGATCGTCGCCCGGCCCTACACCTGGTGGCGGATCCTGCTCGTCGCGACGATGGCGCTCGCGTTCGCGGTCGTGCTGGCCGTCCCCTACGGGCAGGAGTTCTTCCAGCTTTCGCTGGTCGGCACCACCGGCCCGTGGACGGGTGCGGCCGTCGCCCTGGCCGGCGGCATCGCGCTGGAGATCAGCTGGGTCTTCACCCGCCGCCACCTCGACGCCGAAGCGACCCGGAGCCGCCCGACACCGGCCCGTTCCTGACGACCTGGTCAATCCGCGGCGAGCGGAGGGCTCAGCGGCGGCGCCGTCACCGGTCTCGAGGAGGAGGGGCCCGGTGCGGTTGAGCAGGGTCAGAAAGGTGGGTGGCCGCGTTGTACTCCACCAGCGTCAGCCGGTCACCATCGTGGGCGAAACGGGTGATCGCCGCGTTGATGACCGGCCCCTCGGCGACCATCGCGGCCAGGTCGTCGAAGGACAGGCTCTCGATCACATACCGCATCATGATCACAACGGCGTCATGCGCGACGAGGAACATCCGACGGCCCGGGTAGCGGCGATCCAGGTCTTCCAGCAGCGAGGTGAGGCGGACCGCGATGTCACCGAAGGACTCACCCCCGGGCGGCCGGTAGGCGAACGGCCCCGCTGCGCGACTTCGTTCGACCTCGGCGGGAAACCGGTCGGCGATCGCGGCGGATGTCAGCAGCTCCAGCCGCCCCATCAACCGGTCGCCCAGGCGGTCGTCCACGACGGGCTCCGGTAGCCGTAGCCCGGTGGCTTCCGCGGTGGTGGCGGCGATCTCCCAGGTCTCTCGCGCGCGCTGGTAGGGGGAGCAGACGACGACCTCAGGGCGACGCATGATGGGCGGTCGCGCGGCGAGGCCCCGCCCCAGCGCGGCGGCCTGCGCCCGGCCGAACGGGGAAAGCGGGACGTCGACATCGCGGCCGGTGATGCCGGTCTCGGCCCGTCCCGCGGCTTCGGCCTCGGCGAAGGCGATGTTGGCGGCGCTCAGACCATGCCGGACGACCGTCACCTCCGCGAACGAGTAGCCCACGGCACCGCCTCTTCTCCCGCGTAGCAGCCGCTGCGTCCCGCAGACGCTGAATATCGGTGCTTGCGCGTCCGACCTAGCGTGGCCAGAGTGTCGAAGGGCGCGTTCTCGATCATGCGATCGCGGCGATGTCCCCGTCG
Organism: Parafrankia sp. BMG5.11; assembly: GCF_004337455.1. Classification (NCBI taxonomy): domain Bacteria; kingdom Bacillati; phylum Actinomycetota; class Actinomycetes; order Frankiales; family Frankiaceae; genus Parafrankia; species Parafrankia sp. BMG5.11. The sequence continues at coordinate 76,875 of NZ_SJXI01000062.1, forward strand.
TCGAAGTAGATCGCCTGGTGCAACCGGCCCCCGAGAGCAGCGGCATATCTGGCGACGATGTCCTGACCGGAGACAGAGCCCTGCTCGATCTGCGAGATCCGGCCCTTGGTCACCCCCATGCGCTCCGCCACCTGCTGCTGGGTCAGACCCCGCGCCCGACGGACCTCGGCAAGCCGGTGCCCGACCGCGACCGCCAGGAGCTCCTGTCTGCCGGCTGCGACTGCCTCCTCTCCGCCAGCCCTGACAACCTGCTCGGCGCGGATGTCGGCCCACCGTGTGTAACCACTCATCGCCGATCGCTCTCTTCCTGACCGCGTTCCACGAGATAGGTCTTGTAGCGCTGCTCGGCCAGCGGGATCGCTTCGGCGTACCACGCGTTCCACTGCCCGGCTTTGTCTCCCGCGACGAGCAGGATGCTCGACCGCCACGGGTCGAAGCAGAACAGGACCCGCACCGTACCCGGCCTGAGTTCCTTCAGATTCGGCACCGCCGAGCCGCTGATCGTGTCGACCAGCGGCCTGCCCAATCCGGGGCCAGCCTCGGCAAGCAGGTCGATAGCCTGCACGACTCGTGCGTGTGTAGCCGTATCCAAGTCGTCGATCCACTCGCGGACCTCGTCGACGAGGTAGACCTCCCACTGTCGCCCGCCCACTCGAGAAGTATAGCGCCTGCTAAACCAGTGGGCATGGCCACACCACCCACGTCAGATGATCATCTTCGGAATTGGGAGCTGGAACGGTCAGGAGCCTGGTCCGGTGGTGGGGGAGCCGGTGTCGCCGCGCTGGGCCGGTACCGGCGGGACGGTCGGTGCGGCCTGTTTCGCCGGCGCGGACCGTCCGCCGTTGAGGCGGGCGAGGTAGGCGTTGTAGGCGTCGAGCTGTTCGTCCACCCCGGCGGCGTCGACGCGGCGCTCGCGGGTGCGGGCGCGGCGCTCGTCGGTGCGGGCCCACTGCACGGCGAGGACGAGCAGCACCACCAGGGTCGGGACCTCCCCGAACGACCAGGTGATGCCCCCGGCCGTGCCCTGGTCGTGCAGCGGGCTGACCCCCCAGGGGCGGACGAGCTGCTCGTACCAGCTGCTGCCCAGCACCGTGGACGTGCTCATGATCGTGAGCCCGAGGAAGGCGTGGAACGGGACCACCGCCATCAGCATCAGCACCCGCCCGGGGTGCGGTGGCCGCTTCGGCAGCGGGTCGATGCCGATGAGGACCTCGAAGAAGTAGAAGCCCGTCATCAGGAAGTGGGCGTTCATCGCCAGGTGGCCGAGGTGGCTGTTCATCAGGTAGCCGAGCAGGTCGCTCAGGTACAGCACGTACAGGCTGCCGGCGAAGTTCGCGGTGACGAACAGCGGATGGGTCACCACCCGCGCGGGCCAGGAGTGCAGCCCGGCGAGCAGCCACTCGCGCGGCCCGGCGCGGTACGGCGCGGACGCCGGCCGCAGCGCGCGCAGCGCGAGGGTGATCGGCGCGCCGAGCACCAGTGGGATCGGCGCCAGCATCGTGAGGATCATGTGCTGGGTCATGTGCACGCTGAGCAGCACCGGCCCGTAGGTGCCGAGGCCGCCGGACGTCACGACGGCGACCAGCGCGAGTCCGGTCAGGAACCCGATCGTGCGGCCGATCGGCCAGCTGTCGCCGCGGCGCGCGAGCCGGATGACCCCGGTCAGGTACAGGCCGGCGGCGAGGGCGACCAGGCCGAGGAACACCCAGTCGGGATGCCAGGAGGTGAGGAGCCGTCCAGGTGTGATCGGCGGTGGCATCGGGTAGCCGAGCAGGCCCTCGGTCGGGTCGGTCGGCAGCGCCGAGTCGTTGACCGGCGGCGCCGTCTGCGCCAGGCCCGCTGCCAGTCCGAACGTCGCCGCGAGAACGCAGATCTCGACCGCGGCGAGCCGCCGGAACGCGCTCAGGCGGGTGGGTACGCCGCCGGCGGCCGCATTCGCCGTGCCCGCGCCTGCCGTGCCCGCGCCTGCCGTGGCCGCGTCGACGGTGTCCGCGGGCTTGGGGTCCGTTCGGACGGCACTCGCGTCGGCGCGGTCGCCGGCCACGGCAGCGGTGATCACCCGGCGGCGCACGAGGGCGCCGAGCGTGACGGCGGTGAGGAGGCCGGCGGCCTTGCCGAGCACCAGCAGGCCGTACCGGTCGTCGAACAGCGGGCCGAACCCGCCGAGCCGGACGGCGGCGCTGGCCACGCCTCCGACCGCGGTGGCCCCCGCGGCCCAGGCGGCCAGCCGCGAGTAGCGCCGCAACGCGGCGAAGAAGGTGGTGTCCGGCAGGGCCCGCATGGTCAGCAGGGCCAGCAGGCCGCCCATCCAGACCACGGCCGCCGTGATGTGCAGGCCGAGCGCGATGACGGCGAGCGCGTGCTGTGACGATCCGGCCGCGTGCCCGGTGACGACCGGGGGGAGCAGCGCCGCGCAGGCGAGCGCGAGCAGCCATCCGGCGGCCACAGTCGACATCAGCGTCGCGCTCACCAGCGCGACGGCCAGCGCCGCGACGGCCACGATGAGCAGCGCCCTGCCCTGCGGGGCGGCGGAGACGAAGGAGCGCAGCGCCGCAGGGTCCAGCACCTCGCCGGGTGGGCGCGCGGTGATGTCGGAGGCGGTGAACACCAGCTCGGCCAGCGCCGCCACCGCCCACACCGCCGCCGAGACCGCTGCCGCCCGCCCGTGGCGGCGTGCCACCGCGCCGAGCCGGCCCTGTTGGGCGGGGATGAGTACGGCCGCGGCGAGCAGCCAGCCGACCGTCCCGACGGCGGCCACCTCGCTGACCACCCGGGCCACCGGCAGCCCCCAGTGGGTGAGCGAACCGGCGTCGGGCAGCCCCGGCAGGTCCACCCCCGCGGGGCCGGTGGCGACGACGGCCACCAGCGCGACCAGCGCCAGCAGCGCGGCCAGTGCGACAACGGGAACGGCCATCGTTCCTACTCCCGGTTCCGTCGGATCAGCAGTACCGCGCCGCCGAGTACGGCCAGCCCGGCGATGACCACTCCGATGACCCAGCCGTTGCCGCCGTCCCCGGCGGGTTCCGAGGTGGCCGGCGGCGTCGGCGCGGGGTCTGTCGGCCGCGGCGCGGCGGTGGTCGCCGTGCCCGGGGTCGTGGCGCCGCCCGGCGGTGCCGCGGGTTCGGGTGTGGCCGTCGTGGCCACAGCGGCGGGGGGAGCGGCCACCGCGAAGGAGAACTCGCCGCTGATCGGATGCCCGTCAGTCGAGACCACACGCCAGGCGACGTGGTAGTCGCCCGCTGTGACGTCCCGCACCGCGACCGAGAGGGTGGTGTCGGTGACCTGCGGCGGATCGGCCGGGATCTGGCCGCCGCCGGCGCGGGTGACCGCGACAGTCGCGTAGTCCGCCCAGACGGCCTCGCTGAACACCAGCGAGATCCGGGTGGGTGGCGCCTCCAGGGTCGACCCGTCGGCCGGGTCGGTGCTGTGTAGCGTTGAGTGCGCCCAGGCGGGACGGGGCGTGACGAGAATGACGGCCAGCATCATCACGGCGACTGCCGTCAGGGTCGTGAGCGCTGCGGTCGACGTCGCGGCGAGCGATCTTCGTTGCACCGGGTCCAGTCTACTTTCTACGTTTGGTAGAAGGATCGGCCGTGGTGTGGTCCCGGCCGAGCCGGCCGAGCCGCCCCGACCGGCGTGTCAGTGGGGTGGCGATCAACATCCTCAAGATCGGCAGCGCACAATGACGTCCATGCAGATCGGTGTCGTCTACCCGCAGATCGAGCTTCGAGGCGATCCGAACGCCGTCCGGCGGATCGGGACCGCCGTCGAGGACCTCGGCTTCGACCACCTGCTCGCCTACGACCACGTGCTCGGCGCCGTACATGCCGACAGGACGCCCGCGCTGTCAGGCCCCTACACCGAGCAGGACCCGTTCCACGACCCGTTCGTGATGTTCGCTTATCTGGCCGGTATCACCGAACGTATCGGTTTCGCGACCGGGGTCCTGATTCTCCCGCAGCGTCAGACCGCACTCGTGGCCCGGCAGGCAGCCGATGTCGATCTCCTGTCCGGCGGTCGGCTGCGTCTCGGTGTGGGGGTCGGCTGGAATTCCGTCGAGTACGAGGCCCTCGGCCAGGACTTCCGCACCCGCGGGGCTCGGCAGGAAGAACAGATCACGCTGCTTCGCCGGTTGTTCACCGAACCCGTCGTCGACTTCTCCGGCCGCTTCGACCGGGTCGACCGGGCCGCGCTCGTGCCGAAGCCGTCCCGGCCCGTCCCGATCTGGCTCGGCGGGTCCGGCGAGGCCGCGTTCGACCGGGCGGCCCGGCTCGCGGACGGTTTCGTCTTCTTCGGCGGCTTCGGCGTCGATCACGCCCTGGCCGCCTGGAAGCGGCTACGCGAGAAGTTGCACGGCCTCGGCCGGTCGGTCGAGGAGTTCGGCGCCGATTACGTGGTTCTTCCCCGGGGCGGAGTAGGCGACCTCACGGCGGAGATCGATGCCTGGCGCGAAGCCGGCGGAACCCACGTCTCCGTGGCCACGATGGGACGCGGCCTGGACTCCGCTGACGGTCACGTCGACTATCTCGCCACGGTCGCGGACGCGCTCAACCTGTCGTGACGAGCGCGGCAAGGCTGCCGAGCCGGTGAGGTCACGCGCCGGCCCACCCTCGCAGAGTTCTCCGGGGTGCCCGATCGGCATCAGGGATGGGCGGTCTCCGGCAGAGGGAAGAGCTCCAGCGGAGGGTTCGGCTGCTACCTCTAGGGTTGCACGGGTGACGGTCTCGATCGTGGCCCGTGACCCTGAGACGGGGTGGCTGGGGGTCGCGACCGCGAGCGGTGTACTCGCCGTGGCGCTGGGGGGACTTGGCGCTCGACTGGCTTCACGCGGGGTTGTCGGCAGACAACGTCGCGGCCCGGCGGCCCGGCGGCCCGGCGGCCCGGCGGCCCGGCGGCCCGGCTGCCCGGCTGCCCGGGGCGGACGGGGCGCAGCTTGGGATCGTGGCAGCCGGCGGCGGAGTCGCGGTCGTGTCAGGGCCGCGGGTGGAAGCGGAGGTCAGCGTCGCCCGGCGCGAGGACGTCTGCGTGGCGGCGAACCTGATGGAACACCCCGGAGTCGCCGAGCGGACCGTCGCGGCTTATGACGCCTCGGCGACGCAGCCCTTCCCAGCGCGGTTGGTCGCCGCGCTGGCTGCGGCGGACCAGACTGGCGGCGATCTACGCGGCGGGCAGTCCGCCGCCCTGCGGGTCGTCGACCCGGCCACGCCGTCGGCGACACGCGAAGCGGGCGTCCGGTCAGCGGCGAGGTCGATCTGCGGGTCGACGACGCCCGCGAACCGGTCGGCGAGCTACGCAGGCTGACGAAGATCGCCGAGGTGACGTTCACGTCGGAGGACCGGGTCCGCGATGTGATCCACAACTTCAACGCCGACGGGTTCGACTCCCTTTACTCGAAGTACGCCGGCGGGCGGCCCCGGAAGTTCACCCACCCGAGCGCAGGGAGATCAAGAAGATCGCGAAGTCCCGTCCCTCCGAGCACCAGCTGCCGTTCTCGACCTGGAGCCTGACCAAACTCGCAGAGTTCCTGGTCGCAGAGGGGGTGGTCGCCGACATCAGCCATGAGGGCCTACGGGTCTTGCCCCGTGAGGAGGGCGTGTCGTTCAACCAGGCCCGGATCGCGATCGTCTGTGACAACTGCAGCCCGCACCTGTCGACCCGGGTCGACAGCCGGGTCGGGGACTGGGTGGCGGCGAGCAACGTCGAGATCGCCTACACCCCGCCTGCAATAGCTGGCTCAACCGCATAGAGGCCCAGTTCACCGCCCTGCGCTACTTCGCGTTGGACGGCACCGACCACCGCAACCACCGCACCCAAGCATCGGTGATCCGCCGCTACATCATCTGGCGGAACAAGCACGTCCAAGACAAGCAGCTACGCCAGGTCGTTGACAGGGGCGAACGTAGCCTGACGCGGCACTACCACCCGGCGAGCCGCTTCTGGCCGTTCCAGTGGTACAAGACCGGAATCTATGTCGCCCTCACTCTCGCCCTCGCCGGGCTCTCCTTCTGGTGTGTCCGCTGCCTGTCCTGATCCGGCAGACTGTGGTATCCACCGGCACCCACTTCGGGAACCGTCCTTGTTGTCGATCCGCCGCTGAGTCATCTGACGGCCGGTGAAGTCTGGCGTGCGAGTGCGGGCGGACTCCCGGCGAGGTCCTGGGCGGTGACCATGCGGGAGTGTCGTCATCCCTGTGGGCCCACTGCGTTCAAGCATCATCATTCGTTCAGGCATGCCGGAAGCCGCTTTTTGCCACATATCACACAACGGGACCATACATCGCAAACGGCATTTTAAGTCGATGGTGCGCATTGATGTATAAATGTGGGAGTGGAGTGACGGGGGTGAGGTTTTAGGTCGAAATGCCGCCGCTGGCGCGGGCGAGATCCCTAGGATTTCGAGAAACAACGCCGAAATCTGCGACCAGGCTGCTGGAGTACTTCGAAGACGGAAGGAAATCCTCGGGTCGTTGGATTCTGGTGGAAGATGCAAGAGTGTGGCAATGACCTCGGAAATCGGGCGCCTGACGCGCAAATGCCGTCTGGCACACGACAGCAGATTCTCTTTCACCCTGGCCGTTGGCAGGCCACGACTCCGACCTGAACGAGGTTTCGATGAGTGACCGGGTACTCGCGAAGCAGTTCACTGAAGACGCTGGCACGGCATTCGTGGCGGTCATCAGGCAGTACGGCCGTCCCGTTCGCCTCCAGGAGATCAGGAGCACCCTCGTCGATGCCGGTGTCCGGCTCGAGGACGCCAACCGTCAGTGGGAACGTCTCCGCGGCCTTCTCAAGGCACACCCGAACATCTCGAAACCGACGCCCACCACCTACGCGTGGTCTCCTGTGTCCCAGCCCTCGCAGGCCTCGCTGGCGGAGCTGTCAGCGCGGGCCCGCGTGCGGGCACCCGGCTGGCTCGTCCAAGCCTATGTCGACAACATCGCCGACAGCCTGGCACGTGCCGAGACCACCGGCCCTCGTGCCCAGATCGGCTGGACGGAACAACGCGAGCAGGAGAAGGCCGTGCTCCTGGCGGACCTCGTGGGCGGGGCCGAGCTGGTCGTGGCGGAGGGCCGTTCGGCGATGGATGTCGTGGACTGGCTCTTGGAAGAGGCGGCGCGCCGCCGGCTGCAGCCGGCGGGTCGGATCGGAGACCAGGTCCCGTTCGACCGCGCACGGCACGAGCCAGTCGGTGGGTCCCACCCTCGGCCCGGCCAGGAGGTCGGGGTCGTGCGGTCCGGTTTCTCGTGGTTCGGCAGCGGCGACGAGGTGGTGCTGGTCAAGGCACTCGTCACCTGACCAGAGTCAGGCTGCACCTCCTGGCGGCGTCCAGACGATGTGGGGAGAGGCCGTGCGCAAGGCGCGCATCACGAAGCCGATCGTCAAGGCGAACAGCATCGTGGTCCAGGAGCTGTTCGACGGGCGGACGTACCAGCTCGACGCCTTCCAGCGCAGCTACGCCTGGGAGCGGCCGCAGATCGAGGAACTCATCGGCGACCTTGCCGGCAAGTTTCTTCGACAGTGGGAAGACACCGACAACTACGGGGACGTCGACCAATACGACCCCTATTTTCTGGGTTCCATCATTGTCTATCGGCAGAACGGGCAGACCTACCTGGCTGACGGTCAGCAGCGGGTCACCACCCTGCTCCTCCTCCTGATCCAGCTGTACAAGATTGCATCTCATCGGGACGATGTCGACGATCTGAGAATGCAGCTGGGTGTACTCATACGCGGCGGTCGACCACTCAACCAGTCCTTCGCCGTACGCGTCGAGAACCTCGAACCGTACTTCGCTGCCCTGCTCGCTGACCACCAGTTCGGCATCGACGCGGCCTCCCCCGACATCCGGCGGGTGTGGGATGCATCCAATCACATCCTCGCCTGCTGCCCGGCGCAGATCAAAGAGGACCTGCTTCCCTACTTCGGCCGCTGGCTGCTGCACCGGGTCTCCCTCGTGGAGATGGACGCGGGCGATCGGGAACGCGGCCAGGAGATGTTCTCCACGATGAACGACCGAGGAGTCCGGCTCGCCCCGCTGGACCACCTCAAGAACTACTTGTTCAGCGACGCCCGCGACGACCTGGACAAGCTGGACGTGAAATGGAGATCCATGGTCACCGCGTTGGAGGCGGTGGACAGGAACGGCCCGCTCGAGTTCGTGCGGGCGGCGTTGCACGCGCGGTACTTCGACGTCGACCCGTCCGAGGAGTCCGAGCGCGCCCGTGAGCAGGCTCCTCATGAATGGCTTTCCAGGCATGAGGACGACCTGTGGCCGGCCCGGAAGAACGGCTCGCGCGTGAGCCTATTGACCGACTGGCTGGAGCCGCTGCACGGACGGTATCTGGACCTGCTGCGGGCGGCAGGGGAGTACCGCACCGAGTTCGAGGCGATCTGGTTCAACGCCCGCAACGGTGTTACCCGGCAGTTCGACCTCACGCTGGTGGCTGCCCGAACGGAGGACACCGAAGCGGTCTTCCTCGCCAAGGCCCGGCTGGTGGCCAACTTCGTCGACCTGTTCGTCGTCACCCGTGGCCTCAGCGGAGAGTCGTACGGCTCGTCCGACCTCGCCGAGGTCATTGACCCGCTGCTACCGCGGGTGCGCGAGTCCCGCACTACGGAGTCCCTCAGTCGGGAACTCGGCACGGCCGCCGCCGGTTGGTACGAGAGATTCGAAGAAATCTCGTCGATGGGCTATCGTGAGGGCGGAAACCGGAACTTTCTCCTCTATTTTCTTGCCCGCCTGACCGCCTGGCTGGAGCGGGGAACCGAACGTCACGAGAGAGCGGACAGGATGCTCACCCGAACGGACGGGAGGCGGCCGTACGAAATTGAGCACCTATTCACCAGGAAGCCCGGCATCTACGACACCGGGACATTGACCGGCACGGAGTTCAAGAAGCTTCGGAGCAGGCTGGGCGGGTTGGTTCTGCTGGACGGCGAGGAGAATGCCAGCATCGGCAGCATGTCGCTGGTGGACAAGATGGAGATCTACCCGCGATTCAACTGGCTCGCCGCCTCGGTTTCTCCGAGCAGTCACGAGGGCAGGGGAAAGGTCAAGTTCCGGAAGTTCGTTGCCGCCCAGAATCTACAGGACAAGTTCATCCCCTACAATCTGGGGGATTCCGTCCAGAGTTTCATCGACAAGCGGGCCGAACTCTACCGGGCGATGGCTGAACGGATCTGGTCGCCCGCCGCGCTCGGGTTGACCATCTTCTCTCCCCAGGAGGACGTCCCGGTCCCTGCGCATGCTGGGGGAAAGACCAGGAGAAGCTACGGTGTGACCGTCGCCGATCTTCTCCGAGCCGGCCTCGTCTTCCCCGAGGAAGGGCTGATAGCCCACGGCGGCGGAGCGGAGCACCGGGCGACGGTCCTCGCCAACGGACGAATTCGGACGGCGTCCGGCTCCTCGTTCACGACTCCGTCGGGCGCTGCCGCGGACGCCAGGGGAGTCGGTTGCAACGGCTGGGAGTTCTGGAAAGTCGAACGAAACAACCAGAAGCTGGACGCGGTGCGCCGACGTTTCAGGAGCCCGGCCTGACCGGTAGCTTGACGGCGTCGGTCAGGTCGACGGGTTCTCGATCAGGGTGACGGTGTTGCCGGCGGGGTCGGCCACCGAGGCCAGCTTCGCGTTCTTGGTCGTCTCGGTGACCTCGCCGAGCGTGATGCCGCGCCCGGCCAGGACCGCCGTTTCGTCCTCGAGATCGTCGACGGCGAAGTTCAACGCCGATCCTCCGGCGTGGTCGACGTCGCGGAAGACCTGCACCCACGCGTCATTGGTGATGTGCCAGTCCGCCAGCCCCGGCATCGGACGCGCGTCGGCGGGCCGGCCGAACAGCCGTTCGTACCAGGCGATCGACGCGTCGAAGTCGGCTACCGGGACGACGGACAGAACCTTGGCGACAGGCACGGGGATCACTCCAGACCGAGGCGGGCGCTCACGCGACATCATCTGCGCCTGGTCCTGCCCGTTCCGCCCCGACGTCACCACCCTGCCGGCGTCGCGCTCTCCTTACTTCTACTTCTCGCGCGGCCGGTCAGCGGTCGATCGAGTCACCTTGGTCGAGGTTGGCACCCGCGAGCATTCGCGATGTCGCCGCCGCCGCGCCGTGGCGTCGTTGCCCAGGACGGGAGCCAGACCGTCTCAGGGAGCCTCGGCAGGGTTCCGAGGTGGGTGATGATCGCGCGGAGTCCTGGGTGTGGATTCGTTCTGGGGAGGATGAGCGAGAGGGGGTATGCGAGCATCGGATTCACGATAGGGATGCGGCGTAGGTCGTGGTTCGTCGGCCAGATGTACCGGTCGCGTGCCCCGACGAGGGTGGCCACGTCTGCGGATTCCGCGAGGGTGTCCAAAAGTACTTCATCGCCGAAGTGCGGGCCTGCCGCGTCGATGCGTAGGTCGAAGTCGGTGGCGAGCTGGTCGTAGAACTCCGCCCATTCGCTTCGGGGCGCGATACCCGGCACCCATATCCGATGCTGGCGCAGCTGCGGTGGCGTCAGTCTTCGCGCGGCGGCGAGCGGATGTCTCGGGCCGACGAGAAGTTCCAGCGGGGAGTCGAACGCATGGATCATCTGCACGCCGCGTGGCAGCGTGGCCGGGTCGGTGACGGTACGGAACGAGGCGTCGATATCGCCTGCCTCGACGGCGGTGACCGCCACGCGTGGGTCGTTGACCCTGAGGGTCACCACGTCGAGGTTGGTTTCGGGATGCGACCGCCAATAGTCGTGCAGAACAACGGCCTGCGCGCTTCGCAGGCCGAGAACGTCGATCCGAAGGGCCCGGGAGCCCGGCCTGACCGCGGTTATGGCGCGATCGACACCCGTGACGATGCTCCGCGCGTGCGGGAGAAAAGCCTGACCGTCGAGTGTCAGTTCAACCCCTCGGGCGGTACGGGTGAACAGCCGGACTTCCAGCCCGCGCTCCAGGGCGGCGATCCGCTTGGAAACCGCCTGTTGCGTCACGCCCAGCTCGTCGGCCGCATGTTGCAACTGTCCGAGCTCGGCCGCCCGGACGAACGATCGCAATGCCTCGGTGTCCACTGGTTCATCTTAGGTGCGCACAACTGTTGGTTGTGGCTCGCCGAGGAATCGGTTGTTTGATCGCGCTCCAGCATGACTGATGTGCTTCGGGCATCCAAACCGTCGGTTGTCGCGAGGAGCCATGTGCGTGTGAGATCGGGGCCCGGCTTCGGGTGGCTGTGGTCGGCCTACGCCGTCAGCACATACGGCACGTGGATCGCTTTCGGGGCGTTCCCGCTCATCGCGGTCCGGGTGCTGCACTCGTCGGCATTCGCCGTCTCGTTCCTGGGAGCAGCCGGCCTCGCCGTCGCCGCGATCGTCGCGGTCCCGCTCGGGCCGTGGATCGAGCACCGGACCAAGCGCCCCGTGATGATCGCGACGGACCTGGTTCGGTTCCTCGCCATGGCGAGCGTTCCGATCGCGTACTTCCTCGGTCTGCTGTCCTACGGCCAACTGCTGGTCGTCTCGGTCATCTCCGGAACGGCGAGCATCGCCTTCACCGCCGCATCCGGTGCGTACCTGAAGCACCTCGTCCACTCGGACCATCTGCTCGTCGCGAACGGGAGATTCGAGGGCACGAGCTGGGTGGCGACCGCGGCCGGCCCGCCTCTCGGCGGAGCGCTCATCGGGCTGCTCGGCCCGGTCGTCACCGTCGCCGCCGACGCCTTCAGCTACCTGCTCTCCGCGCTCGGGGTCCTCCGCATCCGTGGCGGCGACGTCGCAGCGCCCCGCGACGCGGCCACCAAGGTACGCGCCACTGACCTTCTGAGCGGCTGGCGATTCATCCTGCACGACCGCGCTCTACGACGTCTGTTCCTCAACTCCGTGGCAGTCGGCGGTCTGATCATGGCCACCAGCCCGCTCCTGGCCGTCCTTCTGCTGGGCGAGTACCACTTCCCCGCCTGGCAGTACGGTCTCGCCTTCGGCATCCCGGCACTCGGCGGCTTCGCCGGCGCCCGCCTCTCCGCGCGCCTCGTCACCCGCTACGGTCGGCACCGCGTCATGATCGTCTCCGGCTGGCTGCGCTCGATCTTCCCGCTCGGACTCGCCCTGACCCGTCCCGGCATTCCCGGACTCCTCACGGTAATCGTCGTCGAGGCCCTGCTGATCACCTGCATGGGCGTCTTCAACCCCATCAACGCGACAGAACGCCTGCAACGCACTCCCGCCGGCCACGTCGCACAAGTCCTCAGCGCATGGAGCATCAGCAGCAAACTCGCCCAGGCGACCCTCATGGTGATCTGGGGCGTCCTCGCGACGCTCACCAGCCCACTCACCGCCATCACCATCTCCGGCGTCCTCCTGCTCGCCACCCCTCTCTTCCTTCCCCAGCGGATGCACATGCCCGACCCCGCGGTTGGCGCGCCAGTCGAAGCTGTCCGTTCCGTATGACTCATCGCAACGCCCGACTCACTCCAGAAGGACGCCGCTTCGCCCACACAAGCGGTGAGCCCAACCGTGAACGACTTTGATTTCGCGTTCGTATCCAGGCCTGATCGCCTGATCAGTCCTGCCCATGGTTGGGATTCTGAGGGGCGGGCGCTGGTGCGGCCCTCGGCGCGCGGACGGCCTGGAGTACCCGCTCCAGGCGTGCACGAGGGGTCTCGATCGCGGCCAGGTCCAGCGTGTCGAGATCGACGGTGCCCACCTGGGCTCGGACCAGCGCGCGGGCGTCGTTCTTGGAGAGCGTCCGTCCGTCCCGGGCGGCCGCGCGGATCACGCCCTCGCGCAGCACGTTCCCGATCCGGCCGTGGGCCCGTTCGAGCAGCCAGCGCGCGGCGACGTCTGACGCGGGCGGCCGGAGCGGACCGTCGGCGCCCACCCGGGCGTCCGCCTCGCCGTCGCCGTCGCCCGCGTCGACCAGATCCGCGTGGACGACCTCGTAGCCGCCGCTCTCGGTCCCAGTCGCCCCCCGTGGACGTCCCGCCGTGGCCGGTGGGGGGAACGTCAGGCGGTACTTCGGGGCGACCAGGCTCGCGAGAGCGGCCCGGGCGCCGGGGGTCGACACGTCGGGATGGTCGACCGGCACGACGAACCGGACCTTGCGGGCGGTCACGGCGAGCAGGGCGCGCAGCAGCAGCGGCCCGGGGTCGGCGGTGAGGTCCACGGCGACGTCCGCGTTGTCGCCGAGGTCGCGAAGGTAGTCCGAGCCGGTGAACAGCGAGCGCAGGCCGAGGCGGCGGGCGCCTGGCGATCCGGCGGCGGTGGCGTCGCCGATCACCGTCGCGGCCGGCCCGAGCTCGACCGCCGCGGTGCTCTCCACGGACTGCGTTCCGTGGGTGTAGATGCGTGTTCCGAAGCTCTCCACCGCCCGCTCGAGGACTTTCCACGTGCGGCTGGTCGGCGCGCACACGTACAGATCGCTGGCACTTCCCACGGCCTGCGCGCCGTCATAACGGTTGAATGCCGGCAGTATGGCTTCGAAGACGACGCCGAACTGCTGCATGGACTGCTGTACCTGAAAACCCAGCATCGGATGGAGCCGGCTGTGGCCGTAGGCGACGACGACGACTCCGTTTTTCCGGTCACCCAGGCCGGCGAGCGCTCGCCCGAGGAAAAGGCCGACCCCTTCGGGGGTGTACGGCGGATCGGTGAGGACGAGGTCCGCCCACTCCCGCGCGGCGGGCGGCAGGGTGAATCGCAGATCGCCGAACAGCGTGCGGATCGACAGTCCCTCGGATCGTGCCGTGGCGTCGATGTAGGCGAGGGTCCGCTCATCCAGGTCGACCACGGTGATCTCGACGCCGGGCTGCCGCCGGGCCAGCGCCACCGAGGTCAGGTCGTGGTCGCCGACGAACAGCACCCGCCGGCCGGCCAGGTCGTAGGTGCTGGTGAGCCAGGCCGCGCGGCGGGCCAGCGTCGCGGCGGTCGCCGCCACGTGGTCGAGATCCCGGCGGGGCGCCGGGGCAGCCGCGATCAGCCGGCCCAGGGCGTCGAGCTCGACGCCGCTGTCGGCGCCGCCGCCGACACGGCTTGCGGCGAGGCCGTCGGCACCGGCGCGGGCGTCGCCACTGGCGCGGGCGTCGCCGCCGGCGCGGGCGTCGGCCGGTTCCAGCTCGTCCAGAGCGAATCGGGTGCGATACCCGGCGGTCAATTCCGGCCGTATCCGGTGGCCGTGCTTGTTTTCGGTGAGATCCTCGCCAAGGCTGCGCAGAAGCTCCTCGACCACGCGCCGCGGTGTCGCGGTCCGGGCTATCAGAACCTCGATCGGCTGGCTGCCACGGGTCAACAGCGAGAGAATTTCGCGCAGTGGACGGGATCGCACACCGTAGCCGTCGACATAGGCGGCGGCGTTGTCCATCGAAGGGTTTTCCGTCGGGACTTCTCCCGATGGGACACCGTCCGTCGAGGAATTTTCGCCGATCATGTCGATATTCATATCATCGGGGGAGCAGCCGTGGTCGGGTCGGTCCCGGAGGTGCCGTGGAAGCCGACCGGGCGGCCGACGCCGGGGCGGCGGCCAGACCCGACGGAGCAGCGAGGCCCGATGGGCCGGACGGACCGGACGGGCTCGACGGCCCCGACTGACTCCGGCCGGGCCGGGGTTTCCCGGGTGGTCGTCGTCGGTGGCGGCTTCGCCGGGGTGAGCCTGCTGCGCCGGCTGGAATCCGCGCTTCCCGCCGGCCGCGCGGAGCTTGCCGTGGTCTCACCCGTGGACCATCTGCTCTACACCTCGCTGGTGCCGCAGGTCTGCGCCAGCACGGTGGAGCCCCGCCACCTGGCCGTGGCGCTGCGTGCCGTCCTGCGTCGCACGTTGCTGCGGCTCGGTGACGTCGTCGCCGCCGACCTGTCCGCGCACACGGTCACCGTGCGCTCCGCGGACGCCACCACCCGGACCGTCGGCTGGGACAGGTTGGTCCTCGCGCCCGGCTCGGTCACCCGCACCCTGGACGTGCCCGGCCTCGACGAGCACGCCCTCGGGCTGAAGAACCTCGACGAGGCCGTGGCGCTGCGCGACCACGTCCTGCGCCGGCTGGAGCTGGCCGACGCCGCCGACGACCCGCGCCGCCGGGCGGCGCTGTGTACGTTCGTCGTGGTCGGCGGCGGTTACACCGGGACGGAGCTCGCCGCGCAGATGGTCGGGTTCACCCGGCACGCCGCGGCGGCCTACCAGCGGCTGCGGCCGTCCGACGTCCGCTGGCTGCTGGTGGATCACGCGCCGCGGGTGCTGCACGAGCTCGCGCCGGCGCTGGGGCATCGCGCCGCGCGGGTGCTCGCCGGGCGTGGGGTCGAGGTCCATCTGGGCACGTCGGTGGTGGAGATCGGGGCCGAGGCGGTCACGCTCGCGGCTGGCGGGCCGACGGTCCGCACCCGCACGGGCGTGCCGACCCACACGGTCGTCTGGTGCGCCGGCGTGAGCCCCAGCCCGCTCGTCGCCGCGCTCGGGCTGCCCACCGCGCACGGCCGGCTGATCGTGGACGAGTTCTTCCGCGTGCCCACCGCGGACGGGGTGTTCGCGCTCGGGGACGCCGCCGCCGTCCCCGACGTGACACGGGGGGGAGCGCCGGCCGGGCAGACCGCGCAGCACGCGATCCGCCAGGGCCGGACGGCGGCCCGCAACGTGGCCGCCTCGCTCGGGTATGGCTCGCCGCGCCGGTACCGGCACCGTGACCTGGGCTTCGTGGTGGATCTCGGTGGCCGCGCCGCGGTGGCGAACCCGTTCGGCCTCACCCTGAGCGGGCCGCCGGCGGCGCTGCTGACCCGGGCCTACCACCTGGCCGCGCTCCCCGCGGGCGCGAACCGGGTCAGGGTGGCGACCGACTGGGTGCTCAACAGTGTGCTGGGCCAGGAGATCACCCATTTCGACGAGTCCGTCCCGGAGCGGGCGGAGATCGCCACGTCGGAGCACACCCGGATCTACCAGCCCACACGCTGACAGGTCGCCGGGGTGACAGCCGGCTGGAGATCCCGCGTGCGTTGCGCCGCGTCGGTGGAATACATCCCTACGATCGCGGAGGTAGGTCCAGTTCTTACCGGTGTGCCGCCGCCTGCGACGCATCGAGACGAGGAGGCGCGGGATGGCGCTCGGCGCTCGGCTGGATCGGGCGCAGCAGAGCAGGCCGAGGGTCGCGTTCCCGCTCGCGGTGATCTACAAGTTCGCGGAGGACCAGGGCGGCTACCTCGCCGCGCTGATCGCGTTCTACGGATTCCTCTCCCTGTTTCCGCTGCTCCTGCTGCTCACGACCGGCCTCGGCTTCGTCCTCGCGGGGCATCCCGACATCCAGGAGCAGGTGGTGAGCTCCGCGCTCAGCCAGTTCCCGATCATCGGTGACCAGCTCCGCAGCGACGTCCAGGCCCTGCGCGGGAGTGCCGTGGCGGTGGCGATCGGTGTGCTCGGCAGCATCTGGGGCAGCCTCGGGGTGGCCCGCGCGCTCGGGAACGCGCTGGACACGGTCTGGGCGGTGCCGCGGCGCTCGCGGCCGAACCCCTTCTTCGCCCGGGTGCGCAGCTTCGGCCTCATCGGCCTGTTCGGGCTCGGTGTCGTGCTGACGACCCTGCTGTCCGCGATCACCACCCGGGCCGGCGACCTCGGCACCGGTCTCGGTGCCGGCGCGCAGGTCCTCGCGGTGGTGCTCGGCATCGCCGGGAACACGGGCCTGATCCTGATGGCGTTCCGGCTGCTCACGGTCAAGTCGGTGACGTTCGGCCAGATCCTGCCCGGAGCCGCGATCGCCGCGCTGGGCTGGCAGCTGCTCCAGTCGGCCGGGACCTACCTCCTCCAGTACCAGCTACAGGGGCGCACGCAGGTCTACGGCCTGTTCGCCCTGGTCCTCGGCCTGATGACCTGGCTGTACCTGCTCGCCGCGGTGATCGTGTTCGCGATGGAGATCAACACCGTGCGCGCCGGACGGCTCTACCCGCGCGCGCTGCTCACCCCGTTCGTGGACGACGTCGTCCTCACCGACTCCGACCGGCGGGTCTACACCTCGTATGCCCAGGCGGAGCAGTTCAAGAGCTTCCAGCAGGTCGACGTCTCCTTCGACGACGTCTCCGTCGGTGACGCCTCGTCCGGTGACGCCTCCGTCGACCAGGATCGACCCATGGAGCTGACACACGCGATGCGCACGACGGGCACCTGCCGGCGGTTCCGGCCCGACCCGGTGCCCGACGACGTCCTCGTCGCCGCGTTCGACGCCGCCCGGTTCGGCCCGCAGGGCGGGAACCGCCAGCCGGTGCGGTTCGTGGTCGTCCGGGACCCGGAGCGCCGGCGGGTGCTCGCCAACCTCTACCTGGCCCGCTGGCAGCCCTACCTCGACGAGCGCGGGATCAGCACGCCGACCGAGGCCGACCACTTCGCGCGCACCCTGGCGGACGTCCCCGTGCTGGTCGTGGTGTGCGCGAAGCTCGCGGCGCTGCATCCCACCGACACCGAGCTGGACCGGCTGAGCATCGTCGGCGGGGCGTCGGTCTACCCGATCGTGCAGAACCTCTGCCTCGCGCTGCGCGGCGCCGGGGTGGCCACCGCGCTGACGACGCTGCTGGTCGCCGACGAACCGAAGGTCGCCGAGCTGCTCGACATACCGGACGGCTACGCGACCGCCGCGCACCTCGCGGTCGGCTATCCCGAGCGCGGTTTCCCCAGCAACCTGCGGCGCCGTCCCGTCGAGGAGCTCGTCTTCGGAGAGGCCTTCGGACGCCCGCTGGGCGAGGCTGGATGAATGGGCGAGACTGGATGAATGACGTCGCGAGAGCAGGTCGAGGTCGAGGTGACCGGAATCGTGCAGGGCGTCGGTTTCCGGCCCTTTCGTCTACGGGCTGGCGACCCGGCTCGGCCTGAGCGGCCAGGTCTCCAACGACGCTGAGGGCGTCCACATAGCGCTGGACGGCGCCGGCCCGGAGGTCGCCGCGTTCCTGACCGCGCTGCGCGAGGAGGCGCCGCCGCTCGCCCAGATCGACAGCGTGGACGTCTCCGGCGGTCCCGCGCCGCCCGGAGCCGGGCCGGCGGCGCCGGGGTTCCGGATCGCCCCCAGCGACCCGGCCCGCGGCGGGGCCGGGCCGCGGACGCGGGTCTGCGCGGACAGTGCCACCTGCGCGGACTGCCTGGCCGAGCTCGCCGACCCGGCCGACCGGCGCTACCGCCACCCGTTCATCAACTGCACCAACTGCGGCCCCCGCTTCACGATCATCCGGGACGTCCCCTACGACCGGCCGGCCACGACGATGGCCGGATTCCGGATGTGCGCGCGGTGCCGGGCGGAGTACGACGACCCGGCCGACCGCCGCTTCCACGCCCAGCCGGTGTGCTGTCCGGACTGCGGCCCCACCCTCAGCTTCCGGCCCACCGCCGCCGCGTCGCCGACGTCCGACGAGCCGCTGGAGCGAGCAGCGGGGCTGCTGCGGGGCGGCGGGATTCTCGCGGTGAAGGGGCTGGGCGGGTACCACCTGGCCGTGCTCGCCGCGGACGGGTCCGCGGTGGCGACCCTGCGCCGGCGCAAGCACCGGGACGCCAAGCCGTTCGCCGTCATGGTGCGCGACCTGGCGACCGCCGAGGAGATGTGCTGCCTCGACCCCACCGCGCGCCTCCTGCTCACCGGGCGGCGCCGGCCGATCGTCCTGGTCGAGCGCTGCCGGTGCGCCGGCCGGGTCGCCGAGGCGGTGGCGCCGGGCACCGGGACGCTCGGCGTGATGCTGCCGTACACGCCGCTGCACCACCTCCTGCTCGGCCTGCTGCCCGGCCCGATCGTGCTGACCAGCGGCAACATCTCCGACGAGCCGATCGTGTACCGCGACGAGGAGGCCCTCGCCGCGCTCAGCCCGGTCGCGGACGGTTTCCTCGCCCACGACCGGGCCATCCACACCAGGCTCGACGACTCGGTCGCCCGGTCGGTGCGCGGCCGGGAGACGCTCGTGCGCCGCTCCCGCGGCTACGCCCCGGAGCCGCTGCCGCTGCCCTGGGACATCCAGCGGCCGGTGCTGGCCTGCGGGGCCGAGCTGAAGAACACCGTGTGCCTGGCGGCGGGGCGGCGGGCGTACCTCTCCGGCCACATCGGGGACCTGGAGAACCACGAGACGCTGCGGTCGTTCGTCAGCGGGATCGACCACCTGCGCCGGCTGTTCGACATCTCGCCCGAGCGGGTAGCGCACGACCTGCACCCGGAGTACCTGTCCACGAAGTGGGCGCTGGAGCAGGACCTGCCGGTCGTCGGTGTGCAGCACCACCACGCGCACATCGCCTCCTGCCTGGCGGACAACGGCCATCCCGGGCCGGTGCTCGGTGTGGCCTTCGACGGCCTCGGCTTCGGTCCGGACGGCACCCTGTGGGGCGGGGAGTTCCTGTGGGCCGACCTGGCCGGCTTCACCCGGCTCGCACACCTCACGCCCGTCCCGATGCCCGGGGGCGTCGCCGCGATCCGGGCACCATGGCGGATGGCCGCCGCCCACCTGCTCGCCGCCGGCGTCGCCGACCCGGACCGCCTCGCGGTCGCCCGCCGCAACGCCGACCGCTGGGACGCGGTCGCCGCCCTGGCCAGGTCCGGTGCCGCCCCGTCCCCGGTGGGTGCCCCGCTGACCAGCAGCGTCGGACGGCTGTTCGACGCCGTCGCGGCTCTCGTCGGCGTCCGGGACACGATCACCTACGAAGGGCAGGCCGCGATCGAGCTGGAGCGGATCGCCGCCCCCGGCGACTACGGCCGCTACCCGGCGAGCCCCCCGCCGTCGGGTGCCGGGCTGCTGCTGCCGGGCGCCGACCTGATCCGCGGCGTCGTGGACGACCTGCGCGAACGCGTCGACCCCACGGTGATCGCCGCCCGGTTCCACAGCACGCTGGCCGGGCTCACCGTCGACATCTGCGCCGCCCTGCGCGACAGCCTCCTGGGCGGCCCGGGAGCCCCGGGCCGCCCGGGGCTCCCGGCATGCCCGGCGGGAACGGTGGCGCTTTCCGGCGGTGTCTTCGGCAACCTGCGGCTGCTCGGCGAGATCATGGACGGGCTGGTCGACCGGGGCTTCACCGTCCTGACCCACTCCCGGGTGCCCTGCAACGACGGCGGGATCAGCCTCGGCCAGGCGATGGTCGCGAACGCCCGCGGCCAGCAGCGCACCTGACTGGCAGACGGTGCGCACGGGACCGAACAAAGCTCCGCACGTCGGGACAAAAGCCCCGCACGCCGGGCCGGCCTGCTCGCTATTTGGCATCCCACTCGCCATTTCTGGGCGAATTTCGCTGGGAATTCTGTCTGAAACGGCGAGAAAGAAGTCAAACGGCGAGGAGTCGAGCACCAGAATCGGTGGGCTCCATAACTTGGCAGCATAACTGGGCAGCGAGAACACGGAGTGGGGCAGATCAGGGCGGGCCGCCGGTGGTTGGCGGGCATGATCGTGCGCGCAGCCAGCCGTACCAGTCTGCGAGCCCGGTGTCGGCGGTCGCCGACACCGGCAGCACCGGGGCGGATGGGTTGACCAGCCGCACGGACCCGGCGAACAGGTCGCCGTCGAAGGCGAGGTAGGGCAGCAGGTCGACCTTGGTGAGCAGGACCAGGTCGGCGACCCGGTACATGTGCGGGTACTTGCTGGGCTTATCCTCACCCTCGGTGACCGAGGCCAGCACGACCCGGGCCGACTCCCCGAGGTCGAAAAGCCCCGGGCAGACCAGGTTGCCGACGTTCTCGATCAGCACCACCGCCCCGGGCGGCGGGTCGAGCTCCCGCAGAGCCCGCCCGACCATCGCCGCCTCCAGATGGCAGCCGGTGCCGGTGTTCACCTGGACGGCGCGGGCGCCGGTGGCACGGATGCGCTCGGCGTCCAGCGGTGTCTCCTGGTCGCCTTCCACGACGGCACAGGTGACGGTCCCCGCCACGGCGCGGATCGTGTGTTCCAGCAGCGTCGTCTTGCCCGCGCCCGGCGAGCTCATCAGGTTGACGGCCGACACCCGCCGGGCCGCCAGCCACGCCCGGTTGTCCCGCGCCGACTCCTCGTTGCGCGCCAGCACGTCCACCTCGAGCCGCAGCGTCCGCGCCTCAGCCGCCTCCCGACTGTCATCACAACCGCAGGTCCCGCACATCAGCCCACCTCCGCTCCCTCAGCCCCTCCCGCCCGTCCCTCCCCACCCGGCCGTTCGGCTCGGCCCGTCCGCTGGTCCCGCTCAGCCCTCCCGTTCGGCTTGGCTCGTCCGCTGGTCCCGCCGACCGTCAGCGCACCTCGACGGCGGTGATCCGGACCTCCTCACCGCCGGTCAGCTCGATCTCATGGCTTCCGCAGCCACACGGCGTGAGCAGGTCCGGCAGGTCGACGTCGGCCCCGCACCGGCGGCAGCGGCCCCGCCCCGGCGGCTCTGCGATGTCGAGCCGGGCGCCGTCGAGCGACGTCCCGGCGGCGACCAGGTCGAAGCAGAAGCGCAGCGGCGAGGTCATCACCCCGGACAACCGCCCGATCTCGAGCGCCACCCGGGTCACCTGGACGTCCGCCGGGACCCGCCGGGCGACCATGTCGACCAGCTCGACGGTGACCGAGAGCTCGTGCACCGCGCCAGCCCGGTCAGCAGATCCGCGGCAGCGGGTCGCCGACCAGCAGGTCGACGATGCGGGTCCCGCCGAACGCGGTGTTGAGCAGCACCATGCCCGGCGGGTCGTCGGCGATCCGCCCGATCACCGCCGTGTCCGCGCCCAGCGGGTGCGAGCGCAGCGCGGCCAGCGCCGCCTCGGCCACCTCGGGGGCGACGATCACCACCATCCTGCCCTCGCAGGCGACGTACAGCGGGTCGAGGCCGAGCAGCTCGCAGGCCCCGCGCACGGTGGGCCGCACCGGCACCGCGTCCTCGTCGACGATCACTCCGACCCCGGCGGCGGTCGCCACCTCGTTGAGGATCGTCGCCACCCCGCCGCGGGTCGCGTCGCGCATGGCCCGCACCCCCGGACCGTCCGCCGGCGCCCCGACCGCTTCCAGCAGCCGGGACGTCAGCTCGGCCAGCGGGGCGGTGTCGGAGGAGAGGTCCGCGCTGATGTCGAGCTCGCCGCGGGCCAGCAGCACCGTGATCCCGTGGTCGCCGATCGGCCCGGTGACCAGGACGGCGTCGCCCGGCCGGGCCCGCGCGGCGCCCAGGCGGATGTCCGCGGGGACGAGCCCGATGCCGGTGGTCGTGACGTAGCAGCCATCGGCCCGCCCGCGCTGGACGACCTTCGTGTCCCCGGTGACGATCGACACCCCCGCGTCGGTCGCCGCGCGGGCCATCGAGGCCACGATCCGGCGCAGGTCGTCGACGGCCATCCCCTCCTCGAGGATGACCGCGCAGGCCAGGTGCAGCGGGCGTGCCCCGGCGACCGCGAGGTCGTTGACCGTGCCGTTCACGGCGAGATCACCGATGTCACCGCCGGGGAAGAACAGCGGGGTGACGACGAACGAGTCGGTCGTCAGCGCCAGGCGCGTCCCGTCCACGGTGAACACCGCCGCGTCCTCGAGCGGTTCCAGCAGCGGGTTGCGCAGCCCCTCCAGGAACACGGCGTCGATGAGGGTCGCGGTGGCCTTGCCGCCCGCGCCGTGCGCCGAGGTGATGTGGGTGTCGCGCAGCTTCGGTCGGCGTCGCCGCGCGGCCTCGACCCGGTCCAGGACGCCGCTCTCGCTCCGGCCGGCGGCCACCTTCGCCGCGGTCATGCTCGGCTCATCTCCTTCGCGGGCTCGGTGGCGCGGTGCCGGGCGCGGCCGAAGTTGTAGTAGGCGGCGCAGGCGCCCTCGGGGGAGACCATGCAGGCACCGATCGGCGTCTCCGGGGTGCAGCCGGTGCCGAAGACCTTGCACTCCCACGGCTTGATGACCCCGGTCAGCACCTCGCCGCACTGGCAGGCCTTCGGGTCCTCGACCCGGGCACCCGGCGGCGCGAAGATCCGCTCGGCGTCGAAGGCGGCGTACCGCTCCCGCACCCGCATCGCCGACCACGGGATGCGGCCCAGCCCGCGCCACTCGAAGTCCGGCCGCGGCTCCAGCACCTCGTCGATCACGGCGAGCGCGACCGGGTTCCCCTCGGCCGCCACCACCCGGGTGTACTGGTTCTCCACCTCGCAGCGCCTGTCCCGCAGCTGCCGCAGCAGCTTGTGGATGGACTGCAGGATGTCCAGCGGCTCGAACCCGGAGACCACCAGCGGCCGGCCGTAGTCGCGGGGGATGAAGTCGTACGGCCGGCAGCCGATCACCGTCGAGACGTGCCCGGGGCCGACGAACCCGTCGATCCGCACGTCGGGGGAGTCCAGGATCGCCCGCAGCGCCGGAACGATCGTGATGTGGTTACAGAAGATCGAGAAGTTCGTCAGTCCCTCGGCCGCCGCCCGCCGCACCGTCAGCGCTGTGGACGGCGTCGTCGTCTCGAAGCCGATCGCCATGAACACGACCTGCCGGTCCGGGTTCGCCCGCGCGATCTTCAGCGAGTCCAGCGGCGAGTAGACCATCCGGATGTCGGTGCCCTCGGCGTTGGCGTCGAAGAACGAGCCGTGGCTGCCCGGCACCCGCATCATGTCGCCGAACGAGGTCATGATGACGCCGTCCTGGCGGGCGATGTGCATGGCGTCGTCGACCCGTCCCATCGGGATGACGCACACCGGGCAGCCCGGGCCGTGCACCAACGAGACCGCCGGTGGCAGGTGGTCCTCCAGGCCGTGCTTGTAGATCGTGTGCGTGTGCCCGCCGCACACCTCCATGAACGCGTACGTCCGGCCCGGCTCACAGAGCTCGGCTATCCGGGCGGACAGCGCCCGCGCGGTGCCCGCGTCCCGGTACTCGTCGACGAAGCGCATCTCCTCCGCCTCTCCGTGGTCGATCGCCGCTCCGCGTGGCCTGTCGCCCGCGCTAGTCGATGGACGAGGCGCGCAGCGCGGCCAGTTCGTCGTCGTAGGCACGCCCGATGCCGGTGAGGAAGTCCAGCGCCGCCCGCGCCTCGGCCTCGTCGATCAGGGACAGCGCGAACCCGACGTGGATGAGGACCCAGTCCCCTGGGCGCGGCGGGTGCTCGTCGAGCAACCCGATGTTGATCGCCCGCCGCACCCCGCTGACGTCCACCGTCGCGATGTCCGGGCGGTCTGGCCGGATCTCCACGACCTCACCCGGAATACCGAGACACACGCCGATCACATCCTGCTGAACTCGAGGTATCGGCGCAGATCGGGGGCGATGACGACAGTGGCTGCGCCGGCTCCGACCGCGACCGCGGCGAGCACCATCCAGTGCGACATGATCATTCCTCCCGTTGGGTCTCGATCCGCCTGACTGTGATCCCGGGCGCGCCGTCGATCTCGGACTGGCCGGAGATGACCGACCGGACGAGGCGCGCCGCCGGCTCGACGGCGGCCGCCACCGGCGGCGAGAGCCCGACCTGGTGATCCACCGAGGCCGGCTCGCAGCCGACCAGCAGCACCCGGTCGAGATGCCCGCCGAGCGTGTCGACCAGGTCGAGGACGACGTCCGGGCGCATCCCGTGCGCGTCGACCTCGGACGGCGCCCGCACGTCGGTCAGGTCCACGAGGGACACCGTGCCTGGTTCGTACCCGCGTCCGAGCGCGTCGACGAGCACCACCGTCGAATAACCGCCGGAGCACAGGTCGAAGGCCAGGTGCAGCCCGCTGGTCCCGTAGTCGGCGATGGTCACCCGCGGCGGCGGGCCGGTGCGCCGCAGGTGGCGGGCGACCTGCACGCCGAAGCCGTCGTCGCCGAGCAGTATGTTGCCGACGCCGGCCACCAGCGTGCTCACTGGTTCACTGTCCAACTCATTGCCGCTCCAGCTCGTCAGGGGTGAGGTACAGGAAGCGACCGAATTCCCGGCGCAGGTCAGCGCCGGGGTCGTCGTCCAGGGTCACCGCCACATGGGTCCGGCCGTCCACGTCGTGCAGGACGGCGGCGACGGTGGCGGCGCGGCCGTCGATGAACATGTCCTGCGCGTCGCTGCCGGTCGCGGCCCCGCTCGCCAGACCGGTCAGCGGGCCGGTCAGCATCCGTCCGGGCCGGGGTCGCAGCCGCACCGCGCTGCCCACCGCCGGCTCCGCGCCCGGTGTCGCGTCTGATGCCGGGCCCGGAGCCGGCGGTGGGATGACCCGGCCGCGGCCGTGCAGCTTCTCGGCCATCGCCGGGGCGAGCTCCGCGACGGACGCGAGCAGCTCGGCGGCCCGCGGATCGCCCGTGCGCGCCGCCAGCTTCTCCGCGTCGGTGAGCGTGGACGTCCGCAGGGCCAGCATCTCGTCGATCTCGGTGGCGTCGCAGAACGCGGCCGGGCTCTCCGCCGCGATCTCGGGATGGTCGGGCAGGGTGATCGGCGCGGCAAGCACCGTGTCCGAGCGGCCCGGGCGGCCCGGGCGGCCGAGGAGCGCCGGCCACAGCCGCTCGTTGACGCAGGCCCGCGAGGCGTCCGCCGCCCACTCCGGCGGGTCGGCCAGTGAGAGGAAACAACCGCCGTACGCCCGGGCCACCACCTGGACGGCGACGAACGCCCGGCCCAGCGCCGCGTCCCGGTCGGCGGGCGGCTGGCCGGGCGGGACGGAGACGTTGCGGACGGTGGCGTGGATCCGGTACCCGCCGTAGGGGCCGGGCAGCGCCTGCGCGCCGAGCAGCAGTTCGCCGCGTCCCGGTTCCGGCCCGCCGAGCACCAGGCCCCGCCGGACGGGCTCGCCCGCCAGCTCGCCGACCCGCACCGAGAGCGCCCCCGCCGCGTCGCCGCGGGCGCCGCCGCCCTCCCACAGCCACCGGGCACCGATCCGGAGCGTCGTGCCCGGGCCGCCGTCCAGGAGGAACTCGGTGCGGGCGGCGGAGTGCTCGCCGGTGCCCGCCGCGGCGAACGCCGGCGGCATCAGCACGCCGAACTGCCAGTGGTGGCGGTTCTTCAGCGCGTCCTCCCGGTACGGGTAGAGGAGGTATCCCTCGTAAAGGACGGTGTCGGAGACCGCCCGCGCCGCGTCGTCGAGGAAGCCGACCGGGTCGGCCCGGGCGGGGGCGCCGTCGCCGTCATGAGTGCTCATGGTGTCGCTCCGGACAGCAGGGAGGTGATCGCGGCGTCCGCGGTCGGGATGGCGCGCTCCAGGCGGTACCGCGCGAGCGCGTCGACGGTGCGCCGGTCCAGCCGCAGCCACGCCTCGCCGGGGAAGTACATGTCGATCAGCTCCCGCCAGGTCGCGACCGGCAGCCGGTAGCCGGCCTCCAGATGCCAGGGCACCTGCTCGACCCGCAGGCCGTTCGGGCCGATCCCGAACACCGTCCCGCTGAACATCAGCCGCAGCGGGATCACCCCGTCGCGCAGCGAGCCGAAGTACCGCCCGGACGCGACCTCGAGGTCGTAGCCGCAGGGCACGGCGAGCTCGGTCTCGGTGGAGCCGGCGAAGCCCGGCACCACCGTGGAGACCGTGGCGAACTGGATCGGGTGCGGCGGGCCCGGGCCCGTCCCGAACAGGTGGGTGAGCGCGCGGGACTCGGCGGGGTCGTAGCGCCGGGCGCCCGGGTCGATGCGGATCTGGCAGCGCAGCGCCAGCGCGTGCAGCCGCTCGCCGCCGCGTTCGGCGATGCGCAGCCGGAAAAGCAGCGTCGGGGCCGCCGCGTAACGCTGCGGCGAGACGTCGAGGCAGTCGAAGCCCAGGTCAGCCATCGCGGGCCCCCACCCTGCCGTCAGGCGAACCCGCCCCGCTGTCAGGCGAACCCGCCCTGCGGCGGGCGTCGGCGAGGAAGGCGGCGAGCCGCTGCCGGGCCTGCGAGCCGCCGTCGAAGCCACGCCAGTGCAGCCGGAGCTCGCCGACCAGCCGGTAGCAGGCGTCGATCGGCAGCAGGTAGCCGCTCTGGCCGTCCCGGGTGGTGTGCACGAGCAGGCCCTCGACCTCGGGGGTGAGCTGCCAGCCCACCGCCGCGGCCAGGTCGGCATCGAAGCCGCTGGCCGTCGTGCTGGCCGGCAGCTCGCAGTGCGTCGCGCCTCCCGGGCTCGGGTAGAACGCGCCCACCGCCCCGTCGTGGATCACGAAGAAGGCCAGCCCGACGGGGATGCCCGCCGCCGCGAGCAGCTCGGCCCCGGCGGGGAAGGCCGCCGCGAACAGGTACCTCGTCGGCACCGCCCGGTAGCGGCCGCCGCCGGCGCCGGCCCGGGTGAACAGCAGCCGGCAGCCGGGACACGAACAGAGGATGGAGCGGGTGTCCAGGTCGGTGATGTGCCCGTGCTCCTCGGCGATCCGCTCGCCGCAGAGCTCGCAGCGCGCGGCGCCGGGGCCGGTGCCGGGCGCGAGGTAGCGGCGCAGCGTCGCGGTCACGAGGTGCCCACCCCGACCACGGGGAGCAGGGCCCGCCCCGCGGCGAGGTCGCCCGGCGCGGCGGCCCCGGCCCCCTCGACCAGCACGGTCACCTCGGGGGCGGCCGTCTCGACGGCGTCCTCGACCGCGGCGACCACCGTCGGGCCGGGCGGCCGGCCCGACGAGCGGACGGTGACGACCGGATCTTCCTCCGTGCCGGTGATCTCGAAGCGGAGGGTGTGTGCCCCGGGGAGCTCCCCGAGCCGCGCGAAGGCCTCCTCGACCCGGCGCCGGGTGCTCACCGGGTGCAGGCCGTGCATGGCCAGCAGCGCCCCGAGGTGGGGCTCCGCCGCGAAGGCCCGCACGTTCTCCGCGCCCGCGATCGCCGTGAGCTGGGCCAGGCCCGCCCCGTAGAACTCCATCAGTGCTCGGACGATCTCCTCGGCCAGCACCCTGGTCCGGCTGTCGCCCAGCTGCTCCAGCCGGGTGAGCAGGTCGTCCACCCGGGCCGCCGCCGCGCGCGGGTCGACCGAGTTCCGCGGGCCGGCCGAGTCGCGCTCGGCCGGGGCCCGTGGGCCGGCCGCGCCCCGCGGGTCCGTGCTCGCGACCGCCGTCCCCACTGCCATCGTGATCACCCGGCGGGGGTGAAGGTGTGCGGGGTGTGGACGACGTCCAGCGTGCGCCCGGCGCCGGTGTGCATGTGCACCCCGCAGGGCAGGCACGGGTCGAAGCTGCGGACAGTGCGCATGATGTCTATCCCCTTGAACGACTCCGGCGGGTTCTGCTCGAAGATCGGGGTGTTCTGCACCGCGTCCTCGTACGGGCCGGGCGTGCCGAACACGTCGCGCACGCTGGCGTTCCACGGCGTCGGCGGGTACGGGTGGTAGTTCGCGATCCGGCCGTCCCGGATGATCATGTGGTGCGACAGCACCCCGCGGACGGCCTCGGTGAACCCGCAGCTCACGGCCTCGTCGGGGACGTCGAAGGACTCCCATGTCTTCGAGTGGCCCGCCCGGACCTCGGCCAGCGCCTGCTCGGCGAAGTACAGCGCGCAGGCCGCCGCGTACGCCTGGAAGTAGGTGCGGGCGCGGTTGCGCTCCAGGGTGTTGCTCCAGCGGGGGATCGTCCACTCGTAGGTCCGCTCGCCGACCGTCGCCGACCTCGGCAGCGTGATCCGCACGCTGTGCCCGGTCGCGCGGACGTGGCCGATGTCGACCAGCCCGGACAGCGCCGTGCTCCACAGCCGGGCGATCGGGCCGCCGCCGGTGTCGAGAGGCAGGTGGTCGATGCCGTCGAACCAGCGCGGCGACATCACCCACGAGTACTTGTCGTCGAAGTCGCGCCGGCTCGGGTGGGGGATGGTGGTCTGGTTCCACGGGTGCCGCCGGTCGACCGGGTTCCCCAGCGGGTCGTGGGTGACGAACAGCGGCTGGTCGTCCCAGTCGTCGTAGTACGAACTGCCCAGCAGGACGCGGATGCCGAGGTTGATGTCGACGAGGTTGTTCGTGACCAGGTTGCCGTCGACGACCACCCCCGGGGTGACGAACATGCTCCGGCCCCAGTCGGCCATGTTCCGGTAGGTGAAGTCGCACCGCTCCGGCTCGTTGAACGCCCCCCAGCAGCCGAGCAGGATCCGCCGCCGGCCGACCTCCTCGTAGCCGGGCAGCGCCTTGTAGAAGAAGTCGAAGAGATCGTCGTGCATCGGGACGACGCGCTTGAGGAACTCGATGTAGCGCATCAGCCGGGTGAGGTAGTCCGTGAACAGCTGGACGGAGGCCACCGTGCCCACGCCACCCGGGTAGAGCGTGGATGGATGGACGTGCCGCCCCTCCATCAGGCAGAACATCTCGCGGGTGAGCCGGCTCATCCCCAGCGCCTCGCGGTAGAACTCGCCCTCGATCGGGTTGAGGGCGTGCATGATGTCGCCGATGGTCCGGTACCCGTGCTCGTCGGCGTGCGGCGACTCGGTGGCCCAGGCCAGCTCGAGTACCTCAGGATTGGTCTCGCCGACCATCTTCTCGCAGTAGTCGACCCCCACCAGGTTCTCCTGGTAGATGCAGTGATCGAACATGTACTCGGCGGCCTCGCCCAGATTGATGATCCATTCGGCGAGCGGCGGCGGCTTCACGCCGTACGCCATGTTCTGCGCGTATACCGAGCAGGTGGCGTGGTTGTCACCGCAGATGCCGCAGATCCGGCTGGTGATGAAATGGGCGTCGCGGGGGTCCTTGTCCTTCATGAAGATGCTGTAGCCGCGGAAGATGGACGACGTGCTGTGGCACTCGACCACCCTGCGCGCCGGCCAGTCGATCTTCGTGTAGATGCCGAGGCTCCCGACGATGCGGGTGATCGGGTCCCACGACATCTCCAGCAGGTGGGCGTCCCGGGCATCGGTTGCCGTGTGCGCCGAGGTGGTCGTCATGTCAGCACCTTCTCCCGCGCGCGATCGTCGTCCTGGCCTGCGTGGACGTCCCGGCGCCGCCAGTGCGGTTCGACGTCCGCCTTACGCATCGTGATGGCGCGCAGTCTGCGGATGACCGCGCCGTACAGGCCGCTCGCGGTGGTCGAGACGTGGGCGCCGGGCGGCTCGTCCATGAACGGCATGAAACGGTCCGGGAAGCCCGGCATCGTGCATGCGATGCAGATCCCGCCGACGTTCGGGCAGCCGCCCACCCCGTTGATCCAGCCGCGCTTGGGGACGTTGCACTTCACCACCGGGCCCCAGCAGCCGATCTTCACCAGGCACTGCGGGGTGCCGTACTCCGTGGTGAACTGACCTTCCTCGTAGTACCCGGCCCGGTCGCAGCCCTGGTGCACGGTGGCGCCGAACAGCCAACGCGGGCGGAGCTGGTCGTCAAGGGGGATCATCGGCGCCTGCCCGCTCGCCTGGTAGAGCAGGTAGGTGATCGTCTCCGACAGGTTGTCCGGCTGGACGGGGCAGCCCGGAACGCACACGATGGGGATCTGCGCCTTGGACTTCCAGTCCCAGCCGAGATAGTCGGGCACCCCCATCGCCCCGGTCGGATTCCCGGCCATCGCGTGGATGCCGCCGTAGGTGGCGCACGTTCCCGCGGCGAGGATCGCCAGTGCCTTCGGTGCAAGCCGGTCGAGCCAGGTGCTGGTCGTCACCGGCTGGCGGGTCACCGGGTCGTTCCCGAAACCGCTCCAGTAGCCGCCGTTCGTGATCAGGTCCTCGTTCGGAATGGACCCCTCGACGACCAGGACGAACGGATCGAGCTCGCCGTGGTCGGCCCTGCGGAACCAGTCGATGAAGGTGTCGGCGCCCTGCTCCGGCCCGGACTCGAAATCGATGAGCGGCCAGTGGACGCTCACCTTCGGCAGACCCGGCAGGGTGCCCAGAACGATGTCCTCGATGCTGGGCTGGGTGGCTGCGGTGAGCGCGACCGAGTCCCCGTCGCAGCTGAGTCCGGCGTTGATCCAGAGAATATGGATCGGATCCTCGACTGTGGACACGGTTCTCCCACCCCTTCCGGTCGTTCACCGGTCATTCACACGACGGCGATCGCCTCCCCGGCGTGCACCAGGACGGTGTCGCCGGCCTGCGCCTGCACAAGCGCGATGCTGATCTCCTCGACGCCCGCCGACGCCCGCGCCAGGGCCAGCCCGCCCTCCTCCAGGCGGACGATCTCCATCTCGATCACGCCGTCGGAACAGGTCACGCAGGAGCCCGTCGTCGCGGCGGCCGGGTGGCCGGCGGCCAGATCGGTCAGCTCGCCGGCAGGGTGGCAGGGCGGGGCGCTCGGACCAGATACCTCAGCAGGGTCCTTGCAGCGCGTGTTCATGAGCTAACGGTACGTCTGTGGTGTGGGCGGCACCACCGGGCGCCGCGGGGCGCCTCGCCGGCACCCGGCCGCCTCGTCCGGGCGGCGGGCCATACCCTCGAGGCATGGTCTT
Source organism: Parafrankia sp. BMG5.11 (assembly GCF_004337455.1). Taxonomy (NCBI): domain Bacteria; kingdom Bacillati; phylum Actinomycetota; class Actinomycetes; order Frankiales; family Frankiaceae; genus Parafrankia; species Parafrankia sp. BMG5.11. The sequence continues at coordinate 107,977 of NZ_SJXI01000062.1, forward strand.
CGCCCGGTTGCGTGATCTTGTCGCCGGCGGTGGCGTCGCGGTGCTCACCGGAGCGGGGATGTCGACCGACTCGGGAATCCCTGACTATCGGGGGCCGAACGGCTCGCTGCGCCGGCACACGCCGATGACCTACCAGCAGTTCAACCGGGACCAGGCGGCCCGGCGCCGGTACTGGGCGCGCAGCCACCTCGGCTGGCGCCACGTCGCCGGGGCGCGCCCCAACACCGGGCACCGCGCTCTGGCGGAACTGGAGGCCGCGGGCCTGCTCGACGGCGTCATCACCCAGAATGTCGACGGGCTACACCGGGCCGCCGGGTCGCTCCGGGTCATCGACCTGCACGGCGAGCTCGCCCGGGTCCGCTGCCGGGCCTGCGGGGCGCTCAGTGCGCGGGCCGAGCTCGACCGCCGCCTGCGCGCGGTGAACCCGGGCTTCGCCACCGGGGTGGCCGCCGCGTCGCCGCTCGGCGCCGAGGTCAACCCGGACGGCGACGTCACCCTCCCCGACGAGGCGATCGACGGTTTCGTCGTAGTGGGGTGCGCCGGCTGCGGGGGCGACCTGGAGCCCGACGTGGTCTTCTTCGGCGCCACGGTGCCGCCGGCGCGGCTGGCGTCCGCGGTCGCGCTGGTCGAGAACGCCCGCGGGCTGCTCGTGCTCGGTTCGTCGCTGGCCGTCATGTCGGGCTACCGGTTCGTACTGCGGGCGGGAGAGCTCGGCATCCCGGTCGGGATCGTGAACCAGGGCCCGACCCGCGGCGACGCGCGGGCGGAGTTCACCGTCGACTCGCCACTGGGCGCCGTCCTGCCCCGCCTCGCCGCCGAGCTGCTCGGCGCGGCCGCCTGATGGCCACTGATGCGGATCACCCCGTCGGGGATCGCGCGGAGCTGACCCTGCGCGCCGCCGGGCCGGGCGACGTCGCCGCGCTTGTCGAGCTGATCGAGTCCGCGTACCGGGGCGAGCACAGCCGGGTTGGCTGGACCACCGAGGCCGACCTGCTGGGCGGCCAGCGCACCGACCCGGAGATGCTTGCCGCCGCGCTCGCCGAGCCCGACATCCGGATGCTCCTCGCGCTCGGCCCGGCCGGGGAGCCGGTCGGCTGCTGCCAGCTCCAGCGGCGCCCGGACGGCGCCTACTTCGGCATGTTCGCCGTCCAGCCGGACATCCAGGGGCGGGGGATCGGGGACCGTCTGCTCACCGCCGCGGAGGCACTCGCCCGCGACGAGTGGGCGGCGGCCCGGATGGAGCTGTACGTCATCTCGCTGCGCGCCGAGCTGATCGCCTGGTACGAGCGGCGCGGCTACCGGCGTACGGACCGCCACGAGCCCTTCCCCTACGGGGACACCCGGTTCGGCGTGCCGCTGCGCGACGACCTGGTCTTCGCCGTCCTGGAGAAGGACCTCGGCCACCGGGTCGACGTCGGCGGCCTCGCGCTGCACGTCGAGACCTGGACGGGCCAGGCGCATTCATCCACCCCGCTGCTGCTCCTGCACGGCATCGGTGGGAGCACCAGGGACTGGGCCGGGGTGTCCCGCGAGCTCGCCGGCGCCGTGTCGAGCCGGGTCGTGGCCTACGACCACCGCGGCCACGGAACCAGCGGGCGGGCGGCCCGCCCGGAGTACACCTTCGACCACCTCGTCCGCGATCTCGAGACCGTCGTCGCGACGCTGGAGCTGGCGCCGCTGCACCTGCTGGGGCATTCGATGGGCGGGGTGATCGCGCTCCGGTACGCGCTGGCCCACCCCGAGGCCGTCCGGTCGCTGATCCTGATGGACACCGCCGCGGCGCCGGCAGCGGGTGATCATCTGCTGTCCCGGCTGGGCATGGGCGCGCTCATGGAGGGCATCGCCGCCGCGACCGCGCTGCTGGGGCATGGGGACCACGCCGACCCCGCCGCCCTCGCCGCCTTCGGCCACGAGCTCAACGCCTACCCCTCGATGATCGACCGGCTGGGCGAGATCCGCTGCCCCACGACGGTCATCGTCGGCGAGCGGGACGTCCTGCTGCGCGGTGCCGCGCGGGATCTGGCCGGCGCCATCGAGGGTGCCCGGCTCGCGGTGATCGCCGGTGCCGATCACAACCCGCAGGCCAGTCACCCGCAGGCCTGGCTCAGCGCGGTGGAGCGGCACGCCGCCTTCTGAGAACCGCGGCCATTCATTTTCCGGCCCGGTGGCGGTGGCCGCGGTTGGCAGTGTCCACGGTCACGGGTTCTTCGCACGCCAGAATTTAGGACGTACTGAGATTTCGGGGCGGGATGGTGGCCTGCTTGGCAGCCCGTGTTCGGTCAATGGAGAATGGGTTCATGGCCGCTGGCGAAGATCCGCATCTGTCGTTGGTACGACCTGTCGAGCCCACCCCGCCGGACGGCTGCGGAGAGTGTCTGCGGGTCGGTTCGCAATGGGTGCACCTCAGGCTGTGTCTCACATGTGGCAATGTGGGGTGCTGCGACTCCTCTCCGTCGCGGCACGCCCGTGCCCATGCGCACACCCACGAGCACCCCATCGTCCGCTCGTACGAACCGGGCGAGGACTGGCGCTGGTGCTACGTCGACGAGGCCTACGTCTAGCGGGCACGGCTGCTTGGTCGGGCCCCACCTCCGCCGGGCCCGCTCCCTGGAAGAGGAGCGGGCCCACCGACCCGCCGGTGGGCTAGCGGCCGACCGGATGGCGCTGGTGGCGGTTCGCCCACAACGGCGCGACGAGCGCGACCAGGGCAACGGCGACGCCGACCTGAAGAATGTGCCGAATCCAGTCGATGCCCGACGTGTTACGCACGCCGATTGCGCTGGCGATCACGTTTCCGACCAGGGCGCCGACTATACCGACGACCACGGTGAGCCAGATTGGGATATCCTGCCGCCCGCGCATGATAAGTCGTGCGAGAAGACCGATGACGAGACCTGCCAGCACTATCCAAACAATTTGAAACACGACGGACGGCCCCCCTGGGTCGGGTGATGACTACCCCTCGGGTGTCCCCTCCTCGCAGGCATCGCAAACTGTGTCGTCGACCAGACAGGAATAATACGGATGACGTTGATGGCGGAACGCAGTGAGAACGGCGCTCCGTTCGACACGGGTGTTCGGCTGCTTGCGCCGGACGGCACTCTCGTCGACGACCCGCGTTTCACTGTGCGTGCTGACTCCCGGCAGACGGAGTCGTTCTACCGGGAGATGGTGCGGGCGCGCCGCCTCGACGAGGAGGCCACGGCGCTGCAACGCCAGGGCGAGCTGGTCCTGTGGATTCCGCTGCGGGGCCAGGAGGCCGCCCAGGTGGGCTCGGCGGCCGCCGCCGAGCCGGGGGACTTCCTCTTCCCCAGCTATCGCGAGCATGCCGTGGTCTGGCACCGCGGCATCCCCCCGGTCGAGGTGCTGCGCCTGCTGCGGGGCGTCACGCACGGCGGCTGGGATCCCGAGGCGTACAACGTGGCCAACTACGTGCTCGTGCTGGCGTCGCAGACCCTGCACGCGGTGGGCTACGGCCTGGGCGTCCGCCTCGACGGCGCAGCCGGCCAGGTGGTGATGGTCTACCTCGGTGACGGCGCGATGAGCCAGGGCGACGCGAACGAGGCGTTCGTCTGGGCCGCGAGCTTCGGCGCGCCGGTGGTGTTCTTCTGCCAGAACAACCAGTGGGCGATCTCCACACCCAGCGCGCGCCAGTCACCCGTGCCGCTGGCACGCCGCGCGGCGGGCTTCGGCTTTCCGGGCGTGCGGGTGGACGGCAACGACGTGCTGGCGGTGCATGCGGTGACCACCTGGGCCCTGGAGCACGCCCGCTCGGGTCAGGGCCCCGTCCTGATCGAGGCGAACACCTACCGGATGGCGCCGCACACGACGTCCGACGACGCCAGCAGGTACCAGGAGGCCGCCGAGGTCGCGGCGTGGCGGGCGCGCGACCCGATCGACCGGGTCGCGCTGCTGCTCGGCCACACGCACGACCCGGCCTGGTTCGAGGGTGTGCGGGCGGAGGCGGAGGAAGCCGCGGCCACGCTGCGCCGGGAGTGCCTGGCCCTGCCCGACCCGGCCCCGCGGACCCTGGTGGATCATGTGCTGGTGGGTGGCTCCGCGCTACTTCGGGAGCAGCGGGGTGAGATCTGGGAGGGTTGACGCCGTGATAGACGTTGAGCTTCGCGGCGTGTCCGACCCCCGGCCCGCGGCCGGTGAGAGCCCCCAGCCCGACCAGCCGAACGCCGATCAGAGCACAGAGCAGAGCACCGCGCGCACTGGCGAGCGCCCCGGCGACCCCCAGATCGCCGTGGTGCGGATCGACCGGCCCGAGCGCCGCAACGCGCTGGACACCGAGCACTGCCTCGGCCTGCGCGCCGGCATCGGCCGGGCGCTGGACGCCGGTGTCCGTGCCGTGGTCCTCACCGGCTCCGGGACGAGCTTCTGCGCCGGCGCGGATCTCGACCAGGTCTACGGCGAGGCCTTCACCGACGCGCTCTACGGGGCGCTGCACGCGCTCACCGGCGCGCCCGTCCCGGTGATCGCCGCCATCAACGGCCCGGCCATCGGCGCAGGGCTGCAGCTCGCGCTCGCCGCGGACCTGCGTGTCGCCGTCGAGGAGGCCTCGTTCGCGGTGCCGACGGCGCGGCTCGGCCTGTCGGTGGACCCGTGGACGCTGCGCCGGCTGGCCGAGCTGGCCGGCGGCGGCGCGGCCCGCGCCATCGTGCTGGGCTGCGAGAGCGTCCCGGCGCGCCGGGCCTTCGAGCTGGGACTGGTCCAGCGCGTCGGCGGGCTCGACACCGCCCTCGCCTGGGCCCGGGAGATCGCCGGCCTCGCGCCGCTGACCCTCGCCTACTCCAAGCGCGCGTTCAACGCGGCCGCCGACCCCGAGACGGTGCGTCCCGGTGAGGTGATGGCCGCCTACCAGGCATGCTGGACCAGCGAGGACGCGCAGGAGGGCCGCCGCGCCCGGACCGAGAAGCGCGCACCGGTCTTCCAGGGCAAGTAGCTGACAGCCGGCCGCGTCAGGCGGGCGTCAGGCGGGCGAGGAGACGGGACGGGACGGTGGTCGCGATGGCGAAGTTCGAGACACGCAATCCGGCGACGGACGAGGTCATCGGGACCTACCTGGCGATGTCCGCCGACGACGTGGCGGCGAGCGTGCGGTCGGCCCGGGCCGCCGCGGGGCAGTGGCGGGCCGCGGGCTTCGCGGGCCGCCGCGCCGCCCTGCTGCGCTGGGACGCCTGGCTCGCCGCCCACGACCGCGACCTGATCGAGCTCATACACCTGGAGAACGGGAAACCGGAGATCGACGGCCGGCTCGAGCTCCTCCTGGCCTGCGAGCAGCTGCGCTGGGCGGCGCGCAACGCGCACCGGGTCCTGCGCGCCCGCCGGGTCCGCACCGGGCTCGTGCTGGCCAACCACAAGGCCCGCATCGACCACCTGCCCTACGGCGTGGTCGGCGTGATCGGCCCGTGGAACTACCCGGTCCTGACGCCGATGGGGTCCATCGCCTACGCGCTGGCCGCGGGCAACACCGTCGTGTTCAAGCCCAGCGAGCTCACGCCCACCGTCGGCGTGTACCTGGCCGAGGCGTTCGCCGCCGCGAACCCGGACCTGCCCCCCGGCGTGTTCACCGCGGTGACCGGGCTCGCAGAGACCGGGGCGGCGCTGTGCACGGCCGGCGTCGACAAGATCGCCTTCACCGGCTCGGCGGCGACGGCGCGGCGGGTCATGGCCACCTGCGCCGAGACGCTGACCCCCGTCCTCGTCGAGTGCGGCGGCAAGGACGCGGCGATCGTCGCGGAGGACGCCGACCTGGCCACCGCGGCACGCGCGGTGGCCTGGGGGGCGACGTCGAACGCCGGCCAGACCTGCGCCGGGGTGGAGCGCGTCTACGTCGTCGCCGGTGTCCGGGACGCCTTCCTCGCCCAGCTGCGCCGCGTCCTCGCCGACATCCGGCCCGGGTCGGACGCCGGCGCCGACTACGGCCCGATGACACTGCCCCGCCAGAGCGAGGTCGTCCGCCGCCACCTCGACGACGCGCTCGCCCGCGGCGGGACGGCGCTGCTCGGCGGCCCGGAGTCGGTGCGCGTGCCGTACATCGACCCGATCGTGCTCGTGGACGTCCCCGAGGACAGCGCGGCCGTGCGCGAGGAGACCTTCGGGCCGATGATGACCGTGCGCACCGTCGCCGACGTCGACGAGGCCGTCGCCCTGGCGAACGGCACCGCCTACGGCCTCGGCGCGACCGTGTTCTCCCGGGCCCACGGCGAGGAGATCGCCGCGCGTCTCGACGCCGGGATGGTCTCGGTCAACGCGGTGCTGTCGTTCGCGGCGATCCCGGCGCTGCCGTTCGGCGGGAGCGGCGACAGCGGGTTCGGCCGGGTCCACGGCGCCGCCGGCCTGCGGGAGTTCGCCCGGCCGCGCTCGGTGGCCACCCGCCGGGTGGGCCTGCCCTGGGTCAACGCGACCAGGTTCAACCCTGCCCCGGGGACGTCCGCGGTGCTGAGGTGGCTCATCCGGCTCCGTCACGCTGTGGGGGGTCACGGGGCGGGGCGTCCAGACGCGGGCCGGCGCGATCCGTCGGGCCAGGGCCAGGGCCAGGGCCGTCGGCCGGCGCGAGCAGCCAGGCGAGCAGCTGGCAGCTGACGCCGGGGACGGCCGGCAGCCCCAGCTTCGCCCGCAGACCCGCCAGCACACCCACCTCGACCGGCTGCCCGCGCAGCGCGAGTACCAGTGCCGCGCGCTCCCGCTCGTCCAGCCGGAGCAGGTCCGGCGCGCGTTCCGGCCGGGTCACCAGCCGGCGGGCGACGTCGCCGTCGACGACGATCTCGCCCCGCACCAGCCGGCTCAGCGTCGAGCGCAGGACGTCGCGCTGGGTGATGTTGGACTTGAGCGCGTAGCCGGTTCCCGGCAGCGCCCCGCCGAGCAGCTCGGTGGCGTAGGGGGCCTCGTCGTCGGCGGAGAACACCAGCACCGCCACGTCCGGGCGGAACGCCTTGATCCGCCGCGCGGTGCGCAGCCCCTCGTCGGTGCCGGTGGGCGGCATCCGCATGTCGACCAGGGCGACGTCCACCGGGGCGGTGGCGGGTGTGGCCATCACCACCGAGACCAGGTCGGCGCCGCGTTCCACCACGGCGACGACGTCCACGCCGAGGCTGGTCAGCAGCGCCCGCAGGCCCTCGCGGAAGTGCGGGCTGTCGTCGGCGATCGCTACCCGCACGGGACCGTCACCCGGGTCGTGGTGGCGCCGCCGGCGGCACCGCGTACGGCGACCCAACCGCCCAGCGCCCGGGCGTGGTCGGCGGCGGCGCGTACCCCGCCGGCCACCGGCACCGCGCAGGTGACCTCGCCGACGAGCATCGCGCCCTCGGCGCGCACCTCGACCCGGGCGGCCCCCCACTCTCTCCTGCCCGCCGTCGGCCCCGCCGCGGCTGGTCCCGCCGCCAGCCCTGACACGCCCGGCCCCACCGCCAGCTCTGACACCACCGGTCCCGCCGCGGCCGGCTCCGGCATCCCCGCGGCCGTGTCCGGCGGTGGAACCGCGTCGGCGGCCGCGATGGCGCGCAGCGCGGCGGCGAGCGCCGCGTACATCGCCCGCTCGGCCGTCGTGTCGAAGCGGCCGGCGGGCACCCGCAGCAGGCTCGGGCCGCCCAGCCCCAGCCCCGCGGCGAGACTCTCCAACGCCGGGAGCAGGCCGTCCCGCTCCAGGACGGCGGGATGGGCCTCCCGGGCGATGTCGGCGAGCTCGCCGTGCGCCGCGCGCAGCCCCTCGCCGATTTCCGCCAGGGCCCGCGCGGTGGCCGGTTCCGACACCGTCCGGGCGACGTCCCCCGCCGCCGCGGCGAGCTCGGCCAGGCGCCGGCGGACGCCGTCGTCCAGCTCCCGCCCGACCAGCGCCCACTCGTGGGCCTGCGTGCGCGCGGCCCGCCGGCGTTCCTCACCCAGGCGGACGAGCTGCGCGCGCAGGCCGCTCTGCGCCCGCGCCTGCTCCAGCGCCGCGGCCGCCGCGGCCAGCGCCGCCGCCACCTGCCGCCGGTGGCAGCACAGGACGGGATCGATGCTCAGCACCGCGACCGGCGCGCCGGCCGCGGACCGCACCGGGACGTACCAGCGCTGTTCCGGGCCCGGCCGGTCCGACCGTTCCCCCCGGTGGTCCTCCGGGGGGAGGTCCACCACCTGGCCGTGCAGATCCACCAGCACCTCCGTGTCCGGCTGGTGGCAGGTGTCCGGCTGGCGGTAGTAGACCTCGAGGGTGGCGTCGCGCAGCAGGGCCCGCAGCGCCGCCCGCACCGACGCCGGTGTCGGCGACCCGATCTCCCGGCCGAGCCGGTCGGCGGTCGTCGCCAGCAGCAGCCGGCGGTGGGCGCCGACGGCGAGCAGCGCGACGGGGGTGACGATCGACGCGGCCCCCTGCAGCGCGACCGCGTCCTCGACGCGGCCCAGCTCGGGTTCGGCCATCAGGCCCGGGTAGGTCACCGCGGTGACGAGCGCCACGAAGCCCGCCGAGAGCAGCACCGGACCGGCGACGACCCGCTCCAGGCCCCGCGCCGCCCGGATCCGGGCGACCGCCAGCAGCACGAACGTCACGGGCACCAGGACGTAGAGGACGAGCAGGACGTCCAGCGCCGCCTCGAAACGGGCCCGGCCGACGAGCAGCGGCGCGGGCCACAGCACACCGTCGGTGAAGCCGTTCCAGGACGGCCGGGAGATGACGACCGTCAGCACCTGCCCGCCCAGCAGGATCACCGCCGCGGATGTGACCCACCACCGGTCGGCCCGGCCGCGCAGGGTGTTCCCCGGGTAGAGCAGCAGCCCCCAGGCGTAGGCCACCCAGTAGACGGACTGGCCGAGGACGGCGATCAGCGGCAGCGGGCCGACGTCCCAGCTCATCAGCCAGGTCAGCGGGCAGCACAGGCCGCCGAGGGCCAGCAGCTCCCCACACCGGCGTGACGACGGGTCGCCGCGCAGCAGCATGCCGGCGACGACCAGCGCCACCGCCACCGCCACGTTCGGGACGGCGGCCAGCCGGTGGCGCTCCCAGTACGGCCACCCGGCGGCAACGGTCGCCGCGGCCACGAGCAGCGTCGTGGCCGTCGTCGAGGCGGCGAGCCGCGCCGTCGCGGAACGCCCGGAGCCGACCGGCATCCGTCAGGTGTACCCGAGCGAACGCGGGGTTCCTACCGGATGTCCCCCGGAACGGCCCCGGGTTATCCCGGTGCGTGACCGGGCCGTCCGGGGGACGTGAGAAGATCCGGTGTGCGTGTTGCGATCGCCGAGGACAGTGGGCTCATCCGGGAGGCGCTCAGCGTTCTGCTCGCGACCATCGGGGTGGAGGTCACCGCCTCCGTGCCGACCGGTACGGAGCTGCTCGCCGTCGTGCGGGACGCCCCGCCCGACGTCGCGATCGTGGACATGCGGATGCCCCCGACCAGGACCAACGAGGGGCTGCTGACGGCCCGCGCGCTGCGGCAGGCGCACCCGGGGATGGGCGTCCTGGTGGTCACCGCGCACGACGACGACCCGTTCGCCGCGGACCTGTTCGCCGGTGGCGCCGCCGGCATCGGGTACATGCGCAAGGACAACATCACCAACCGGCAGGCGTTGAAGGACGCCCTCGAGCGGCTCCGCGAGGGGCAGCCGGTCATCGACTCGCACATCGCCGCGCGGCTGCTCGCAGGCTACCCGCAGTCGCAGCGACTGAGCGGGCTGTCGGAGCGCGAGCGCCGCATCCTCGAGCTGATGGCCCAGGGCCTGTCGAACAGCGGGATCGCTCAGCGGGTGCACCTGAGCCCGAAGACGGTCGAATCCCACATCGCGAGCATCTTCACCAAGCTGGGGCTGCGGCCGGAGCCAACCGAGAACCGCCGGGTGCTCGCCGTCCTGGCCTGGGCGGACGCCGCCCGCCACGGCTGAGCCCGCCGGCCACGGCTGAGCCCGCCGCCACGCCTGCCGCCGGCCACCCGCCGGCGCCACGGTGGGCGGATTCGGTCGGCTCTGCGGGCCCGACCGCTTACACTCAGATGATCTTATCGTCGTCGTGCGAGGTGCCATGAGCGGGTCGGACGCCCTGAATCGCGTCATCACGTTCTGTGGGAAGTGCAGCTGCGGCTGCCCGGAGCTCTACATCGACCACCACGCCGCGGCCGACCGCCGGGTCGTCCTCACCGACGACTTCGGCCAGCGGATCCAGATGAGCATCGAACAGCTGGAAGTCATCGTCGACGAGGCTCGGGCGGGTCGCATCAGCTCGCTGGTGGCCGCCGAGCTCGCCGCTGGGGGGTGACCCACCGCCACCCGGTGGCCGCGGACCTGGTTCCGCTGGCCGGTCCGCTGGCCGTAGCCGCCGGCGTGGCCTCAATCATCGTCGCAATGATCCACTTGTGGCGGATGCGCGCCCTGTTCCGCCGCCCGGTGGCGGCGGACGGGCCGCGTACGCACGCGTCCGCCGCGGACGGCTGGATCGAGGGCGGGCACGTGCTGGTCGCGGCCGGGATGGCGGTCATGTTCACCGGCCCCGCCCGGCTCGTCGGCTCCTGGCCGTTCCTCGCGCTGTACCTGGCGTTGACGGCGGCGCTGCTCGTCGGGCTCGTCACCCATCCCCGGTGCAGTGCGCCGGGCATGTGGTCCTGCTGTGCGCTGCTCGTCGTGGAGGCGGCGGCGATGGCGTGCATGTCCGGGGCGGCCTGCGTCGCCGGCTGGCCGCTGCGCACCGACGGGGCGATCGGCGCCTGGTGTGTCGTCATCTTCGGCGGGGCGTGCCTGGCGGCGCTGGCCGGCCCGTCGGCGCGCCGGTTCGCCGCGCCGCCGCCGGCGCGCCCGCGCGTCCGTGAGCTGGCCGCCCGGCTGATCCGGATCTTTCCGGAACCGGTCGTCCCGCGCGGATCCCGACTGATCATGTCGGGTGGAATGATCCTGATGCTCCTCGCCCGTACCTGATCGCCCACTCCCGTACCCCCCGGGTGACCTGCTCCGAAACCGCGCATTCCACTCCCTGAGCGGGCGGCGAGCCCGAAGTGCGCCTACGGTCGGCCGGTCGGCAGATACGAGGCCCAAGGGGGCGGTCGCCATGCGTCGAGTCGTGTTCATCTCCGTACTGGCCGCCGCGGTCATCTTGAGCGGGGCGGCGTCTGCGGTGTCCGCCGCGCCGACCGCGGTGCAGTCACCCCCGGCCGCCACACCGGGCGCCGCGCGCAGCCCGGGTGCTGTGGCCAGCTCAGGTGCCGTGGCCAGCCCGTCAGGCCCTGGCAGCTCGGCCGTCGTGGCCGGTTCGTTGAGCCTGGCGGAGGCGTCGGGCCTTGTCCGCGGCCGTGGTTACACACCGATCACCACGGACGGCTACGAGCCCACCCACGATCTCAGCGTGATCGTCGGGCGGCTGTCCACCTCGGTGGACGGCCATCCGCAGCAGGCCTTCTTCTTCCACCGCGGCCGGTTCGTCGGGACGGACGCCGTCGCGAGCGCGGGCGTGCGGTGGGTGTGGTCGACCAGCGAGGTGGTGGCGCTGCAGTACGACCTGTACCGCCCGGCGGACCCGATGTGCTGCCCGAGCGCGGGCGCGGCGAGCGTGCGGTTCCGCTGGGACGGCACGTCGGTCGTGCCGCTCGACCCGATCCCGACCAGCAAGTGGACCGCCGCCGAGAGCCGCCGCTGACCAGCGACGCAGTGCCGGTGGGACCGCCGGCGGGTGGGACCGCCGCCGCGGCCGGGCCCGGGTCAGCCCCCGGGCCCGGCCGCGCTGGTCACGCCGGAGGTCAGTGGCCCTCGGCCGCCTCGACCAGCTCGGTGAGCACCCCGCCGAGGCCCTTCGGGTGCATGAACGCGATCCGGCTTCCGGATGTCCCGTGCACCGGCGTCTTGTTGACCAGGTCGAACCCGGTGACGGTGAGCGCCGCCAGCGCCGCGTCGATGTCCGCCACGCCGTAGGCGATGTGGTGGATGCCGGGGCCCTTCTTCGCCAGGAACTTCCCGACCGGGGTGTCCGGGCGCACCGGCTCGAGTAGCTGGACGTAGGAGCCGCCCGTGTCGCCGTGGTGCACCAGCAGCATCGCCTCGCGCACGCCCTGCGCCTCGTTCGTCTCCTGATGCGCGACCTTCAGGCCGAACGCCGCCTCGTAACGAGGGATGGCCTCCTCCAGCGAGGCCACGGCGATTCCGACATGGTCGATCCTGGTCAGCACAAAAATCGCTCCTGCCTCGTGGACGGGCGGCCCTGGTCGCGTCCTGCCTGGCGGGCCAGAACTCCGAGCCTGCCCGGATCCGGCCCGGCGGTCCACTGAAGCGGCAGGTCGGCCGTGTCGGGCGCGCCACCCCCGCCCGGCCACGGGCTTGGCCACGCCGCCCGGTCGCCGCCCCGTCGCGGCCCGGCACCGGCGTGCCCGGGCCGCGACGTGGACGGCTCGACGGCCGCGCGCCGCCCCTGGATCAGGCGAACAGCCTGTCGTGGGTGAGCGGGCCCACGACGCCGTCCGGGACGAGGCCGTTCTTCTTCTGGAAGTCGACGACCATGTGGTTGGTCTGCGGACCGAACCGGCCGTCGATGGTGATCGGGTAGCCGATGGCGGCGAGCCGCTTCTGCACCAGCGCCACGTCCCAGCGGACGCCCTCGACCCCGAGCCGCATGTAGCCCGAGCTGGCGGGCGCCGGTGCCGTCGCGGCCGGTGCGGCCGGCGTGACGGCCGAGATCGTCCGGGCGCCGGTGCCGCTGCCCACCGCGGCCGCCGCCGCGGCGCCGCGGGCCAGGTACTTCACGTGCATGCCGTTCTTGTAGGCGCTCCAGGCACCGATGCCCTGGCTGGCGCATACCTGCCGTGCGGCCCAGGCGTTGACGTTCGGGTCGTAGAGGTTGCGGCTACCGACCCAGCTCGAGTGCGCGCGCATGTTGATCTGCCAGAGGCCGCGGGAGTCCTCACCGACCGTCGCGTGGGCCGTTGTGTTGCCGCCCGACTCGGCCAGCGCCACCGCGACCCAGGTGCTCAGCGGAATCCCGCGGCAGGACGGCAGGCCCGCGTTCTGCGCCGCCTGCGCGATGGTGACGTCGGAGGCGGTGGCCGCGCTCGCCGGGCCCGCGGTGAACATCAGGCCCGCCGACGCGCCGATGACGCTCGCCGCGGTGACCACGGCGGCGCGGCCTCGCCCGGGTCCCCGTCCGGAGGTGTTCGGACGGCTGGACCTGCGGTGCTTTCCATGCGACATCTAAGAATCTCGTTTCTGCTATGAAGAACAGAGCTTCTGAATGTCCGGATGGGAAATTGATCCGTACACGGATCAAAAAGTTACGGCAACGATTCGCCCGGCGAGGGAAGCATGGCTCAGTGCGCCGGCGTTCTGTCGGCGTAAAAGTATTCCGGACCTGGTGGGTCTAGATTTCCTGCGTCAACCCCGGGATGCGGGCACTGTGCGGTCGCGGCGGCTGCCCGAGGGACGGGTGAAAGGCCCGCCTGGGTGATCCAGACATGCGTGCGTACACGACGATCCTTCCCGTACGCCTGCGAGGTTAGCTGTCGGGTTCGGGCCGGGAAGCCCGGTCGGCCTTTACCGCATCTGCGGCGCGGTCGACTTCACCCCGAGGACGGCCGCCCGTGCGCGGGTGGCCGTCCGGAGGAACGTGGTTCCCCCGCTTCTGCCCTGCTGATCGCTAGGAGGGGACGACGGGCCTAGGGCAGAACTCGGCGTACGGCCCGTCGCTTGCTGCGAGCCAGGACACCGTAACGAACTACTAAGGGTAATCGCAAGTACTAATTTTCTTGTACCGACGGCGCATCCTGGTCACGATGCGTACACAGAATCGAGATCGAGACACTCCGGGCAGTAACCGGCGACGCTGCGGCGCGGGCATCCGCCCGGACGTCGCCACACCCGGCGCGGACGGCGACCGGGGCTGCGGGGGAGCTGGGCCGGGCATGCCTCGGCCCGGGCGCCTTCGTGCGCGCCCGGGCCGAGGGTGAGGGGGAGTCAGCGGTGCCGTTGGGCCGGCCGGCTGGAGGTTCCCCGCTGGGTCGGTCAGACCCAGCCGGGCATCGGGTAGGCCGACATCAGGTCCCTGACCTCGCCCGCGATCCGCTCGATGGTCGCCTCGTCCGCGTCGCCGGCGGCCTTGACGGCCTCGTCGATCCAGGCGGCGAGGGTGGGCATCTGCTCCGGACGCAGCCCGCGGGTCGTGATCGCGGCGGTTCCCAGGCGCACCCCGGACGGGTCGAACGGCTTGCGCGGGTCGAACGGCACCGTGTTGTAGTTCAGCTCGATCCCGGCCCGGTCGAGTGCCTTCGCCGCCGGCTTCCCGGCGACTCCGCGACTCGTCAGGTCAATGAGGATGAGATGGTTGTCGGTGCCGCCGGTGATGAGATCGAAACCGCGTCCGGAAAGCGCCTCGGCGAGCGCCTTCGCATTCGCGACGACCCGGTGCGCGTACTCCCGGAAATCTGGTGTCGCGGCCTCCCGCAGGGCGACCGCGACGGCGGCGGTGGTGTGGTTGTGCGGGCCGCCCTGAAGGCCCGGGAAAACGGCCTTGTCGAGTGCCGTCGCGTGCGCGGCGTCCGACATGATCATGGCGCCGCGCGGGCCGCGCAGCGTCTTGTGCGTGGTCGTCGTGATGACCGGAGCGTGCCCGACCGGCGATGGGTGGGCGCCGCCGGCGATCAGCCCGGCGATGTGGGAGATGTCCGCGACGAGCACGGCGTCGATCTCGCGGGCGATCGCCGCGAACCCGGGAAAGTCGATGGTGCGGGGGATCGCCGTCCCGCCACAGAAGATCACCTTCGGCCGGTTCTCGAGGGCGAGGTCGCGGACCTCGTCCAGGTCGACCCGCCCGGTGTCCTGGCGGACCCCGTACCGGACCCCGCGGAACCAGCGGCCGGTCGCCGACACCGTCCAGCCGTGGGTCAGGTGGCCGCCGGAAGGCAGGCCCATTCCCATCACCGGGTCGCCGGGCTGCAGGAAGGCCAGGTAGACCGCGAGGTTGGCGGGGGAGCCGGAATACGGCTGGACGTTCGCGTGCTCGACGCCGAACAGCGACTTCGCCCGGTCGATCGCCAGCGTCTCGATCGGGTCGATGACCTGCTGGCCCTCGTAGTAGCGCTTGCCGGGGTAGCCCTCGGAGTACTTGTTCGTCAGCACCGAGCCGGACGCCTCCAGCACGGCGGTGGAGACGTAGTTCTCGGACGCGATCAGGCGGATCTTCTCGTACTGCCGCCGGGCCTCGGCCTCGACGAGGCCGCCGATCTCCGGATCGGCGGCGGTCAGGTGGGTCATCGCGGGCTCATGCATGTGTACCTCCACGCGGACAGACGTCTACGTCGGAGGCGCCCAGGCGCACGGCGCCGCCAGCAGCTTCGTCGCTTCCCGGTGGTTGCTTCCACCCGAGCGCGCCAGTCACGACCCTTCGCCCGCCATCGTAGTGGCTCGGTCCCGCTTCCCACCGGCGGGTGATCGGCGGCCCCTCCTCGGGTGCGCCGGCCCGCAATGGTGACGTTCGTCACGTCTGGGCTGTCGCTTCGGTTACGGATGGCATCCGAGCTGGCGGTTGAAGTCACCGGGATCGCTGCGCCGCCGCGGTGGTTAATGGCCGAAATGCCTGCCATCAAGAGGAATCTTTGGGAATCGGACATACCCGACAGATGGGATGGGGGCGGCTCCTTGCAGGTCATCGTCCCTGGTCGGCTGTTGACGCCGCCCCGGCCAATCGGGCATTGTCCACCTATGCGGTCGAGATTCCTCCCCGTGGCGTGTCGCTACGTGGACTACCGGCGGACGTCCAGCGCACTCTGTCGCTGACATTTCCGCTTCCGTATCGACCCCTCCGGCGGAAAGGTTCCAGCGGGAGACGCCGACCTCAGCCTGACCGTGCCATGTGATCGCGACCGTCGCTGCGGGTTTGCGGGGTCCAGCGTCACTGGCCAGGTCTCTCATCCCCGTTTCCACTCCACCCCTATCCATGTCTACCGAAGACATGTCCCAGGCGGAGCCCGAATTCAGGGCGTCGGTGACCGCTGATTGCGGCCTGCCTACGCATCGCTACGGGCCACGCCTGCTATTCCGCGCGCCCACTTTTCTGCGAAAGGACGACCGTCCCCCGTGAACGCACCTCTCCGAGCCGATTCGACGCTAATGGGCCGCCGTGGCTTCCTCGGTCTCGGCGTACTCGCTGGCTCCTCCCTGCTGCTCGCCGCCTGCGGCGACGACAGCGGTTCGGTCTCGTCCGCCGGCAAGGAGGGCGGGACGTTGCGTTGGGGCTGGTCGACCGTCACCTCCTGGGACCCGGTGACCTCGTCCGCGGGCTGGGACGTGCACGCGCTTTCATTGGCCTACGCCGCCCTCACCAAGCTCGACGAGAAGGGCAACCCGGTCCCGGCGCTGACCGAGTCGTGGAAGTACAACGCGGACGGGACCCAGGTGGCCTTCACCCTGCGGGCCGGCCTGACGTTCAGCGACGGCACACCGCTGAACGCGACCGCGGTCAAGAAGAGTCTCGAGCGGGGCAAGAGCTTCCCGGGATCGCTCGTCGCCGCGCAGCTCGCCACGGTGGAGTCGGTGGCCGCGGACGACGACGCCCGGACCGTCACCATCGAACTGGCCGCCACCGACTACCAGATCCCGAGCCTGCTCGCCGGCAAGACCGGCATGATCGTCAGTCCGACGGCCTTCGAGAAGGACGCGAAGGGGCTGGCCACCAAGCCGGTCGGGGCCGGGCCGTTCCGGCTCACCGAGTACGTGCCGAACCAGTCGGCGAAGCTCGTCCGGTTCCCCGAGTACTGGGACAAGGCGAACATCCACCTCGACGCCTTCGAGCTGTACCCGGCGCCGGAGGCGGCGACGGCGGTCCCGGCGCTGCAGTCCGGGCGGCTCGACGTCGCCCAGATCCCGGGCAGCCAGGTCGAGGCGGCGAAGGCCGCCGGCCTCGAGGTGCAGGTCATCCCCTCGCTGGTGACGACGGTTCTCGACGTGAACATCACCATGAAGCCGTTCGACAATCCGAAGGTCGTCCAGGCGTTCAAGCACGCCCTCGACCGCAAGGCGCTCGCCGACACCCAGACCTTCGGGCTCGGCGTGGTCAACTACCAGCCGTTCCCGCCGGGGTACGTCGGCCACGATCCGAGCCTGGACAACGCGTTCCCGTACGACCCGGCGAAGGCGAAGAAGCTGCTCGCCGAGGCCGGGTTCCCGGACGGCGTCGAGGTGCCGCTGACCACCACGGGCGTCAGCTCCGCTCTTGCCGAGCAGGTGCAGGCCCAGCTCGCCAAGGTCGGCGTGAAGCTCACCATCGAGACGATCCCGGCGGCGCAGGCCACCCAGATCATGTACATCCAGCACTCGAGGGCGCTGGCCACCGACGGCTTCGCCGGTCGTGACTCCGCTGTGCAGGCCTTCCAGGTGCTGTTCGGCGAGCAGGGCCTGATGAACCCCGGCCGGCAGACGCCCCCCGAGCTGACCGCCGCGCTGCAGAAGGTGCGGGAGACGCCGTTGGACGACCCGTCGTACCCGACGGTGCTCCGGGCCGCCACGAAGATCGCGGTCGAGAAGATGCCGAACATCTTCCTCTTCACCACGCCGCGTGTTCTCGCCCGCAAGAAGAGCGTCTCGGAGCTGGGCAGCTTCCTGGCAGTGCAGCGCTTCGAGGGCGTCCGGGTCGGGTAATGCCAGCCACCGACGGTGAGGGCACCAGATGACGACACTCGAGATCAGCCCGGCGGTCGAGCCGGCCGGCGCGGCGGCTGAGCCCCCGGCCGGCCGGCGGGCCGGCTGGGGCAGGGCATTCGCACGGCCGCTGCGCAGTGCGCTGTCGGTGGGCATTCCGGTGGTGCTGCTCTCCACCTTCATCACCTACGCGATGGGGGCTCTCACCGACACCAACCCGGCGGCCCAGGTGCTCGGCGAGACCGCGACACCGGCGGACATCGACCGGATGAACCACTACTTCGGGCTCGACCGGCCGCTGCTCGTCCAGTACTTCAGCTGGCTCGGCCGCGCCCTCACCGGCGACCTCGGGCGGTCCTACTTCACCACGCTCCCGGTCACCGACAGCATCACCCAGGCGCTGCCGGTGAACGTGTCGATCGCAGTCCTGTCCGTGCTGCTCGCCGTCCTGGTCGGCGGCGGGCTGGGCATCGGGGCGGCGCTGTCGTCCGGCGGCTGGTTCGACCGGGCGGTCACCATGCTGTGCTCGGCCGTGGCCACCGTGCCGCCGTTCGTCGTCGGCATCGGGCTGATCGTGCTGTTCTCGGTGACGGTCCCGATCCTTCCCTCCGGCGGCTACGTGCCGTTCACCGAGGATCCGGGCCAGTGGCTGCGGTTCGCCATCCTGCCGTCGATCGCGCTGTCGGTGGACGCCGCCGCCGGCCTCGCCCGCCAGCTGCGCACCTCCCTCGTCGGGGAGCTGCGGGCGAACTACACACCGGGGCGGACGTCCGCGGGCTGACGAGGCGAAGGGTCGTCTTCGGGCACGCCCTGCGCAACGCCGCCGGGCCGGCGCTCACCCTCCTGGGTTACTCCATCCCGCAGCTCATCGGGGCCATGGTCGTCGCCGAGGCGGTCTTCAACCTGCCGGGCCTGGGCAAGCTCGGGCTCGACGCGGCGAGCAAGGGCGACATCCCGGTGATCCAGGGCGTGCTGGTCACCATGATCGGGCTTGTCGTGGTCTGCAACCTCCTGGTCAACGCCGCCCTGCTGCGACTGACACCGCACGCGAAGAGGCAGGAACGATGACGCGGAAGACAGCGGGCCCGTTGCGGCGGGCCGTGCGGCTGCGGTCCACGAAGATCGCGCTGGTGATCCTCGGTGCGGTCGCCGTGCTCGGGTTCCTCGGCGGCACGCTGGCGCCGTCCGACCCGCTCGCCCAGGACACCTCCAACCTGCTGGCCGGCCCGAGCGGCGCGCACTGGCTCGGCACCGACTACCTCGGGCGGGATGTGCTCAGCCGGCTGATGGACGCCACCGGCCGGTCGGTGGTCGGCGCCGTGGAGGCGGTCGCGGTGGCCTTCCTGCTCGGCGTGCCGGCCGGGCTGGGCTCGGTCGTCTTCGGCCGGGTCTTCGAGTGGGTGGCGCAGCGGCTGGTGGACGCGGTGATGACCCTGCCCTACATCATCTTCGCGATCGCCGTGACCGGGATCATCGGCAACGGCCGTGACCAGGCGATGCTCGCCATCGGGGTGCTGCTGGCACCGCTGTTCTTCCGGGTCACCCGCGCGGCGGCGCTCGGCTTCACCCGGGCCCAGTACGTCGAGGTCGCCGAGCTGCTCGGCGCGTCCCGCGGCTGGATCATCCGGACCCACATCTGGTCGAAGGTGCTCCCGACGGTCGCGGTCACCACCGCGCAGCTGTCCGCGGCCGCGCTGCTGGCCGTGTCCTCGCTGTCGTTCCTCGGCATCGGGGTGAAGCCGCCGGCCCCGACCTGGGGCGGGATGCTCTCCAGCGACCTGGGCTTCCTGGCCCAGCAGCCGTGGGCGCCGGCGATCCCGGCGCTGGCCATCATGCTGACCGCCGGCTCGCTGAACGCCATCGCCGACGCGATCCGCGACACCACGGGAATCGCGGTGGATCCGATCGGCCGCGGCGCGACCCGTCCGGACGCCGTGCCGGCGCTCCCGGGGGCTCCGGCCGTCCCGGGAGCGCCGGCCGTGGCCGTCCCCGAGCAGGAGGAGAGGATCCATGCCTGAGCCGGGAACCGGCCGGGGGGACCAGCTGCTGACGGTCGACGGCGTTCGGGTCGCCATCGGCGGCGGGCGGACCGAGGCCGTCCACGGGGTGTCGTTCGAGGTGCGGCGCGGCGAGGCGGTCGGGATCGTCGGGGAGTCCGGCAGCGGCAAGACGCTGGTCTGCCGGTCGGTGCTCGGGGTGCTCGCGCCCGGTTGCGCGGTGACCGCCGGCACGATCGACTTCGCCGGCACCTCGCTGGTCGGCCTGCCGCGCCGAGCCTGGGAGCAGCTGCGCGGTACCCGGATCTCCGCGGTGTTCCAGGACCCGGCCTCGTACCTCAACCCGTCCCAGACGGTGGGCCACCAGCTCGCCGAGCAGCTGCGGGTGAAGGTCGGCAAGCCGCGCCGGGAGGCCCGCACCGCCGCGGTGGCGCTGTTCGACGCGATGGGCCTGCACGAGCCCGAGCGGGTCTACCACCAGTACCCGCACGAACTGTCCGGCGGCATGCTGCAGCGGGTCGTGCTGGCCATCGCGGTGTCCGGCGAGCCGGAGCTCCTCGTCGCCGACGAGGCGACGACCGCCCTCGACGTCACCATCCAGGCCGAGGTGCTGGAACTGCTGGGCAGGCTGCGCAGGGAGCGCGGGCTGGCCGTGCTGGCCGTCTCGCACGACCTCGCCGTCATCGCCGAGCTCTGCGACCGGGTGCTGGTGTTCTACGCCGGCGAGCTCGTCGAGACCGGCCCGACGGCCGAGGTGCTCGACTCGCCGCGGCACCCGTACACCGAGGCGCTGCTGCGGGTCGCCTCGGTCGGCGACTGGGACCGACGCACCCTCGACGTCATCGACGGCGAGCCACCGCCGGTCGGCGCCGAGATCCGCGGCTGCCGGTTCGCCGACCGGTGTGACTTCGCCGCCCCGCAGTGCCGCTCCGGCCCGGTGCCGCTGACCGAGCAGGCCCCCGACCGGGCCGTCCGGTGCGTCCGGGCCAGCGAGATCGCGTTGAGCGGAGCAGGAGCTGTCGGAGCAGGAGCCGCCGTATGACCGACACCGATCTCGCCGACACCGACCTGGCTGACGACGGCCGTGCCACCACCGGCCGTGCCACCACCGGCCGCGCTGCCACCGGCGTCGGTGACACCGGCACCGGCACGGTGGCGGTCCTGCAGACTGAGCTGTTGCGGGTCGAGGGCCTCGGGCTGTCCTTCCCCCGGCCGGGCGGCGGTCGTCGGGTCCGGGTGCTGGACGATGTGGACCTGAGCGTCCGCGCCGGGGAGATCGTCGGTGTCATCGGCGAGACCGGGTCCGGCAAGACGACGCTGGCCCGGGCGATCGCCGGGCTCGGGGCCCCGGACGCCGGCCGGGTCCTCCTGGACGGCGTCGACATCTCCCAGCTGCGCGGCCGGGCCCAGCGGGACTTCCGGCGCAGCGGCGCGCTCCAGTTCGTCTTCCAGGATCCCCTGCGCGCCCTCGACCCGGACCTCACCATCGGGGCGAGCATCGCGGAGGGACTGGCGATCACCGGCACCGGAACCCGGGCGTCGCGGGCCGAGCAGGTGAGCGGCGCGCTGCGTCGGGTCGGCCTCGACCCGGCGGTCGCCGACCGGCTCCCCGCGCAGATCTCCGGCGGCCAGCGCCAGCGCGCCTCGATCGCCCGCGCCGTCATCGGACGTCCCCGGCTGCTGCTGTGCGACGAGCCGGTCAGCGCGCTGGACGCGTCCAACCGCAACCACATCCTGCGGCTGCTCGACGGGCTCCGCCGGCAGCTCGAGGTCGGGATCGTCCTCATCTCCCACGACCTCAGCTCGCTCGCCGGTATCGCCGACCGGGTGGTGGTGCTCTACCGGGGACGGGTGGTCGAGGACGGCCCGATCGCGGACGTGTTCAACCGGCCGCAGCATCCGTACACCGCGCTGCTGATCGCCTCCGCGCCGAGCGTCCGCCGCCAGGACCGGCTCGACCCGGCGTCGCTGCGGCCGGCCGCCGGCGCCGACCCCGGCGCCGACTCTGACTCCGACGGGGCGGCGCGGCGGTCGGCGGGCGGCTGCGTGTTCGCCCACCGGTGCCGCTTCGCCACCCACGCCTGCGCCGAGACCCCGCCGCGGCGGGCCGTCGCCGGCCGGCCGGCCGGCGAATGGGCCGCCGCGTGCCACCACGTCGAAACCTGGCGGGACCAGGTCACCGGCTCCACCGCCATCCTGAAGGAGTCCTCAGCGTGAGCATCGAGTTCATCGGTATCGCCAGCACCTTCGTCGGCAGCGAGTCGGAGGCGTGGTCCGGCCCCGTCGTCGACCCGGACTACCTGGAGCGCCTGGTGCGCACGCACGAGGATGCCGGGTTCGACCGGGTGCTCGTCGCGCACAGCTCCGCGACGCCCGACGGCTTCGTCATCACCGACCAGATCCTGTCCCGGACGACGACGTTGAAGGTGCTGCTGGCGCACCGGCCCGGCTTCACCGCGCCGACGATCGCGGCCCGCCAGTTCGCGACACTGGACGCCTTCCACCCGGGCCGGGTGGCGCTGCACGTCATCACCGGCGGCGACGACGCCGACCAGGCCCGCGACGGCGACCTCACCGACAAGGTGACCCGCTACCGGCGCACCGACGAGTTCCTGGACGTGCTGCGCCGCGAGTGGGAGTCGGCCGAGCCGTTCGACTACGACGGTGACTTCTACACGGTTCGCGGCGCCCGGTCGTCGGTCCGCCCCGAGGGCCGCATCCCCATCTACTTCGGCGGCGCGTCCGCGGACGCCGTCCGGGTCGGCGGCAAGCACGCCGACGTGTACGCGTTCTGGGGTGAGCCGATCGCCGGGATCGTCGAGCGGATCCGCGAGGTGCGGGCCGCCGCCGCGCCGTACGGCCGCGACCCCCGGTTCAGCGTCAGCCTGCGCCCCATCCCCGCGGACACCGAGCAGGCCGCCTGGCAGCGCGCCGCGGACATCCTGGAGCTCACCAGGCAGCGGGTCGGCGACCTGAAGAAGGTGATGAACGTCGACGGGTCGGCCCAGGTCGGCAGCCAGCGGCTGCTGCGCTACGCCGACCAGGCGGACGTCCACGACAAGCGGCTGTGGACCGCGGTCGCCAAGGCCACCGGCGCCGCCGGCAACTCCACCGCGCTGGTCGGCAGCTACGAGCAGGTCGCCGAGTCGCTCGTCGACTACGTCAACGTCGGGGTGTCGACGCTGCTCATCCGCGGCTTCGCGCCGCTGGACGACGCCCGGGACTACGGCACCCTGATCCGTCTCGTCCGCGAGCAGACCGCCGACCGCGAGCCCGTCGGCGCCTCCGCCTGACGACGGGCCCGGCCCGCGTTGTGACCGGCCTGCGGCCGACGACCTCGCACTGGGGCGCCTACGGCGTCCGGGTCGGCCCGGACGGTGGGATCACGGTGGTCCCGCATCCGGACGATCCGGCCCCGTCGCCGCTGCTCGGCAACGTGCCGGGCGGGCTGCGCCATCCGACCCGGGTGGCGCGGCCCGCGGTCCGCCGCGGCTGGCTGGAACACGGCCCGGGGCCGGCCGGCACGCGCGGGCGGGAGGAGTTCGACTGGGACGAGGCGCTGGACCTGGTCGCCGCCGAGCTGGACCGGGTCCGCCGCGAGCACGGCAACCAGGCGATCTTCGGCGGCTCGTACGGCTGGGCGAGCGCCGGGCGCTTCCACCACGCGCAGAGCCAGCTCCACCGGTTCCTCAACACCGTCGGCGGCTTCACCTCGTCCCGGAACTCCTACAGCCTGGGCACGTCGCTGGTGCTGCTGCCCCACCTCGTCGGCAGCACGGACGAGGTGCTGCGGGCCGCCTCGTCCTGGCCGACGATCGTCGAGAACACCGAGCTGATCGTCGCCTTCGGCGGCATCCCGGCCAAGAACGTGTTCGTGACGCCCGGCGGCGTCACCCGGCACGGCACGCCCGGGTACCTCGCCGCACTCGCGGCCCGCCGCGTCGAGATGGCGCTGGTCAGCCCGCTGCGCACCGACCTGCCCGGCGGTGTCGACATCCGGTGGTACCCGATCGTGCCGGCCACCGACGCCGCGCTGATGCTCGGGCTCGCCCACACCCTCGTCGCCGAGGGCCGTCATGACCGGGCGTTCCTCGACCGTTACACGGTCGGCTTCGGCGAGGTCGAGAACTACCTGCTCGGCCGAGCCGACGGCGTGGTCCGGGATGCCGCCTGGGCGGCGTCGATCTGCGGCATCCCGGCCGCGGACATCGTCGGGCTCGCCCGCCGGATGGCGGCCCGCCGGACCCTGATCACCGTGACCTGGTCGCTGCAGCGCATCGAGCACGGCGAACAGCCGGTCTGGGCGGCGCTCACGCTGGCCGCGATGCTCGGCCAGATCGGCCTGCCCGGCGGCGGCTTCGGTCACGGCTACGGCTCCATGGGCGACGTCGGAGACCCCGGCCCGACCGGACGCATCCCCTACCTGCCGCAGGGCCGCAACCCGGTCACCACCTTCATCCCGGTCGCCCGCATCGCCGACATGCTGCTGCATCCCGGCGCG
Source organism: Parafrankia sp. BMG5.11 (assembly GCF_004337455.1). Taxonomy (NCBI): domain Bacteria; kingdom Bacillati; phylum Actinomycetota; class Actinomycetes; order Frankiales; family Frankiaceae; genus Parafrankia; species Parafrankia sp. BMG5.11. Next base: position 132,049 of record NZ_SJXI01000062.1, read on the forward strand.
CGGTACGACTACGACGGCGACCGCTACACCTACCCTGACATCCGCCTGGTCCACTGGGCGGGCGGAAACCCCTTCCACCACCACCAGGACCTGTTCCGGCTGCGCCGCGCCTTCGCCAGACCCGACACGATCATCGTGCACGAGCCCTACTGGACGTCCACCGCCCGGCACGCCGACGTCGTGCTGCCCGTCACCACCACCCTGGAACGCGAGGACATCGGCGGCGGCCGCCGCGACACCCATCTGCACGCCATGCACCGGGCGGTGGCACCGGTCGGCGCGGCCCGCGACGACTACGACATCCTCGCGGGCCTGGCCGGCCGCCTCGGCGTCGTCGACGCCTTCACCGAGGGCCGCGACGCCCGCGGCTGGATCGAGCACCTCTACACGGCCTGGCGCGCGGACCTGGTCCGGCGCGGAACGGACGTGCCCGCCTTCGAGGAGTTCTGGGCCGCCGGCGAGTACCGGCTGCCCGGCGGGCCCGGCCACCACACCCTGTTCGAACGGTTCCGCGCCGACCCGGACGCGCACCCGCTCGCCACCCCCAGCGGCCGGATCGAGCTCTTCTCCGCGACCGTGGCGTCCTTCGGCTACCCGGACTGCCCCGGCCATCCGGTCTGGCTGGAACCGACCGAGTGGACCGGCGCGCCACGAGCCGCCGCCTACCCGCTGCACCTCATCGCCAACCAGCCGGGCACCCGGCTGCACAGCCAGCTCGACGGCGGCGCGGTCAGCCAGGCCGCCAAGATCGCCGGCCGGGAGGCGGTGCGCCTGCACCCCGCCGACGCCGCCGCCCGCGGCATCGCCGCCGGCGACGTCGTCCGGGTGCTCAACGACCGCGGCGGCTGCCTCGCCGGCGCCGTGCTGACCGACGAGCTGCGCCCCGGGGTCGTCCAGCTGCCCACCGGGGCCTGGTTCGACCCGCTCGACGAGGACCCGGCGGATGAGCACGGAGAAGGGTCCCCGCCAGGAGCGGGACTGTGCGTGCACGGGAACCCGAACGTGCTCACCGCCGACGTGCCGACCTCCCGCCTGTCCCAGGGCTGCGTCGGCCAGCACGCCCTCGTCGAGGTCGAACGCTGGACGGGCGAGCCACCGCGGCTCACCGTCGACGCGCCGCCCCGGCTGGTCTCCCGACCGGGCCGGGGCGGCACAGTCTGACCGTCTGACGAGCTAGTCGAGCAGGTCGGGCTGTTCCTCGACGATGATCTCGTAGAGGGCCTCGAAGGACCAGCGGGCGCCCTCGTCACCTCGTGCCTGGCTGGCGGTGGCGCTGGCGATCTCGTGGTCCAGGAGCCGCAGCGTCCCGGCCGCCGCCGCGACGAGCTGGGTCCGCGCCGCCCGCTCCGCGGCGATGTACCAGTACGCCGCCGCCTCGACGCTGGTGCCGACGGTGAGCAGGCCGTGGTTGCGCAGGATCGCCAGCTTGTGCGGGCCGAGCGCGGCGGCGATCTTGCGGCCCTCCTCCTCGTCCAGCACGACCCCGTTGTACTCGTCGAAGATCACGTGATCCTCGTAGAACGCGAGGGAGTCCTGGGAGATCGGATGCAGCGGCTCGCCGATCGCGGCGAGCGCCCGGCCGTACAGCGCGTGGGTGTGCGCGGCGCCGACGACATCCGGTCGGGCGGCGTGGATCTGCGAATGGATGGTGAACGCCGCCCTGTTCAGCGGCGGCTTACCCTCGACGATCTCCCCTTTGTCGTCGACCAGCAGCAGGTTGGAGACCTTGATCCTGCCGAAGTCGAGGCCGAGCCGGTTGACCCAGAAATGGTCGGTCAGCTCGGGGTCGCGGGCGCTGATGTGGCCGGCCAGTCCCTCTGCGATGCCGAGCTTGGCGAAGAGCCGGTAGGCGGCGGCGAGTTTGCGCTTGCGGTGCAGCCGCTCCTCCTCGACCGTCCGGACCGGCACCGGCCGAGGCCACTGCCCGCCCTCGGCCGGCGCGACCAGCCCGGCCCACGGGCTCGTCCGCTCACCGTCGGACGTTGCCGGGGCCACCGTTGCCGGGGCCACCGTTGCCGGGGCCACCGTTGCCGGGGCCACGTCCGGCGTCGGCGCCGGCGGGATCGCCGGTGCCGGGGTGTCATGGGTGGAAAGTGTCATGTCTGGGGTTGTCCTTCCTCATCGGGCCTCAGCCTCATCGGGCCTCAGCGAGGACCGGCGGCGGGCAGACCGAGCGCCGTCCGGCCGGCCGTCGCGTAGACGACGTCGTCCTGCGGGGTGTGAACGCGGCTGCACAGCACGTCGCGCAGGTGGCGCTCCAGCGGATTGGCCCTGGTCAGCCCCGGGTTGCCGATCAGAGCGACGGCGTCCGTGACGGTCTTGACCGCGGCGGCCGTCACCGCGGTCTTCACCCCGTTGACCTGCGCCGCGACGTCCGGGTCGGCCGCGTCGGAACGCTGCGCGAACGCCCGGACGAGGCCGCGGGCGTTCGCCAGCGCCACCTCGATCTCGCCGACGGCGCTCTGGAACCGGGGCAGGCTCGACAGCGGCGCGCCCAGGTTCGTCGGGGTGCGTTCGTGCAGGTAGCCGACCAGCCAGTCGCGCGCGGCCTCGGCCACCCCCAGATAGATCGAGGCGATCGCCAGCGCGTTCCAGGCCGCCGCGGCCGGAACGAACGGAAGAGGCACCTCCCCGGCCGGCAGCCCGACGGCCGCGTCGGGGCCCACCCGCACCCGGTCGAACACCACGTCGTGGCTCTCGGTGGCCCGCATGCCCAGGTGGTCCCAGGTCCGCACGATCGTGATGCCGGGCGTGTCGGCCGGGACCAGGAACGAGCCGACCCGGGCCGCTCCCGAGGACGGCGGCCGCGGGTCGGTGGCGGGGTCGGTGGCCGCCCAGACCAGCATCCAGCGCAGCACCGGCGCGCCCGTCGAGTAGGTCTTGCGGCCGGTGATCTCCCAGCCGTCGCCGGTCCAGCGGGCGGTGGTGGCCGGCACCCCGCCGCGGGCGGGCGTGCCGAGGTCCGGTTCCACCCGCAGCGCGTTGATCAGCGCACCCTCGTCCAGGCAGCTGGCCACCACCCGTTCGTAGGTCCCCGCCGGCCAGCCGGGGGGATCGCCGACATGCGCGTGGAACAGCAGGTTCATCGCCAGGACGAGGGCGGTGGCCGGTTCACCCCGGGCCACCGCGCCCAGCACCTCGGTCACTGTGGCCAGCCCGGCCCCGGCCCCGCCGTACCGGCTCGGGACGGTCAGCGAGAGCAGCCCGGCGGCGTGCAGCGCCCGGATGTTCGCGACCGGGAAGGTGCCCGTCCGGTCGTGCTCGGCGGCGGTGGCCGCGAACTGGGCGGTGAGCTCGGGCAACAGATCCAGCCGGGGCTGGGGTCGCGGCTGCGGCTGCGGGCGTGCCAGCCCGGGGTCGGTCGCCGACCGCGCGGTCGGATCGGCCATACGGAACCTCCCGATGAACAGGCGCCGGGAACGCCCGGCGCGGGCGGTGGACACGGGGGACACGGGCCGGACCTTCACGGGAAGCCTGCCCGGCGGGCGCCGCCGCGGCTACCGGGCGCGGCTACCGGGCTCGGCCGCGGCTACTGACCGACGAGGGGCCGGACCGCCGCGAGAACGGCCGCGGACTCGGTGCGCACCATCCAGTCGGGATGGACGTCGGCGAACCGGACAGTCCGGTCGCGGTCGATGACGACGACCGTCGGGTACGGCAGCACCCAGTCCCCGGTGCCGAGAATCGCACCGAGATCCACGCCTCTGCCCCGGGACTCGTCGCGTGCCGCCTCCGCCGGCGCGAACCCGATACCGAACGAGTCGATCAGAACCCGGTCGGGGTCGCTGGCGACCAGGAACTCGGAACCGTGCCGCTCCTTGATCGCCGCCAGCCTCTCGGCGATCTGGGGGCTGACGATGACGAGGTGCGCATCCAGCTCGCGCAGGGCCGGCGCGAGGGTGAGCTGGTAGCCGCGCAGAACCCTGTTGCACGCGGGGCAGCCCTCGAACCGGAAGAAGACGAGCACCACCGGCCCGTCGGCCAGCAGGTCGTCGAGGACGACGGAGCCGCCACCGACCTCGGCCAGCGCGAAGGGTGGCACCACGTCGCCCGGTCTGACGAAGCGCTCGCGGTCCGCGTTCTCCTCGAGGGACCGCCGCAGGTCGGCGTGGGCCCGGAGCTGTTCCGGCGCCCATTCCTCGTCCCGGGTGGCCTGCAGCTCGTCCAGGAAACCCTGGACGGTCACCGGCACCGTTCCGGTCTGGCTCATCTGGAGGCTCTCCTTCTTCAGGGCTTTACGCCGTCGCCGCTTTACGCCGTCGCCGGTACGGGTTGCCGGGATTCGGTTCGCCCGGCGGCCGCCGCGGCGAGGTCGCGTCGGCGCACCTCGTCCCGGACCAGCGGAATGAGCTGCCGGCCGTAGTCCACCGCGTCGTCATAGGGGTCGTAACCGCGGATGAGCAGCGTGCTGACGCCGATGTCGACGTAGTCCAGCAGGGCCTGCGCCACCGTTTCGGGCGTGCCGACCAGCGCCGTAGAGTTGCCGCCGGCTCCCGTCGCGGCCGCCAGCGCCGTCCACAGGGCACGGTCGTGCCGCTCGCCGCGGGACGCCGCCGCCAGCTGCCGGGTGGAACCCACCGACGCCTGGCCACCCAGTGGCCGCCAGCCGCGCAGGGGCGCGCCGGCGGTGATCCGCTGCCTGGTCGCCGCGAGGATGCGCTCGGCCCGCTCCCACGCCAGCTCCTCGGTGGGCCCGAGGATCGGTCGGAAGGAGACGCTGATCCGCGGCGGCGTGGCCCGCCCGGCCGCGGCGGCCGCCGCGTTGACCTGCGCGATCTCCTCCGCGATCGCCTCCAGCGGCTGGGCGAACAGCGCGTAGACGTCCGCCTCCGCGCCGCCGACCCGGTAGGCCTCCGGGGACGACCCGCCGAAGTACAGCGGGATGTGCGGCTGCTGCACGGGCCGGACGTGACTCAGGTAGTCCTCGAAGCGGTAGAACCTGCCCTCGAAGGAGAACGGCTCGGCCGAGGTCCACGCCGCCTTCAGGATCCGCAGGTACTCGCCGCTGCGTGCGTAACGGTCCTCCTTGAGGAGGTAGTCGCCGTCCCGGCGCTGCTCCCCGTCGCTGCCCCCCGTGATGGTGTGCAGCGCTATCCGGCCGCCGGTGAACTGGTCCAGCGTGGCAAAGGTGCGGGCCGCCACGGTGGGAGACACGAAACCGGGCCGGTGGGCCACCAGGAAGCCCAACCGCTCGGTGTGCGCCGCGGCGTAGGCGGCGACATGTGTTCCGTCCGGCGAGCCCGAGGAGTAGCCGATCAGCACCCGGTCGAAGTCCGCGTCCTCGTGGGCCCGGGCGAACCGGCGGACATACCGGTGATCGATCAGCGGCCCACCCCCGTCCCGGATCTCCGACTGCTCCGTGGTGCTGATCAGACCGATGAACTCGACCGGCATGTCATCTCCCTCAGTAGTTCTGCCCGGCCGGGACCGGATTCCCGACCGGCCGGGACCGGGTTGGCGGATTGACGGACCGACGACCGCGGGTCGGGCTCCTGCCGTGCCGACGGCGCGCGCCGGAGGAGTGGCGGGTCCACGGCCACTCCGGCGGCGTCTCGCGGCCCACCGCGCCGCCCGTCGGCGGGGAATGCGGGCCGAGCCGCCAGCACCTCAGCCGGCCGAAGGGCAGGAGAGGACGCGAAAATCCGCTGTGGGCGCGGGGAATTCGGCAAAACCAAAAAGTGATTTCCGCGTCGAACGGGGTGGGTCGGCCAGCGGAATATCAGGTTCCGCGACAGCGGCCGGACCGCACCCGCGCGAAGTCCACGCACCGACGGCGGGTCAGCGCGGGGCGGACGTACATGCAGCAACGGTGCGGCAGACCTCGGCAATTGTCAAGTTTTCCGGTGTAGATAGCGGTGAAAGGGTGGATCGCCCGGCCGGCCGCGTGATCGATCCGGGGGCGTCGCCGTTCCGGCGCCTTGGGTATGTGATGAGGATCACTTTAAATCCGCACTTGACCGATCGACAAACTTTGGTCATGTTGGGTCCGTGTTGAGGACTGCGTACCTGGTCACGCGACAGCACATCGACCTGCTGCGAGTGACCTCCGCGAGCTGTCCGGACCGCCGCGGCGGGCTCTGACGCCCAGCGTCCGGGCCTGGACGGCCCGGCGGACGACAGGTCCGTGGTGGCCACGCCGACCTGGCGCGGTCACCGGGCCGCGGCGCCCTCGCGCGCCGACCTCAAGAAGCTACCCGGCGCCCATGATCTGAGCGCGTCTGGCGTAGCTGGTCCGCCTGGTCAGCCTGGCACGTCTGCTCCGCGGAACGGCTGATCCGTGGCGCGCCCGGTAAAGGCGTCGGTCGCCGAGCCCCGAAGGGTCACCCGTGCTCGGCGTGCGCACCCCGCTCCACCGACCGTGGTGCTGCCGCCCACCACCGGATCCCGGCGGGCAGGTGGTGCCCCGTCCACCGCCGACGAGAGCTGACGGACGGGCCGTCCGCACGGAAACGTCCGCACGGAAACGTTCGCCGCCCCGGTGTTCCGGCCGGCGGCGGTCCCCGAACTGCGCCGCGTGGGCGGAGCGGCGGGGCATTGGACAGATGACAGGGAGCACGAGTGGATCTCCGACTTTCCGGCCGACGGGCGATCGTCACCGGCGGCAGCCGCGGTATCGGGCGGGCGATCGCCCGAGCACTGCTTGCCGAGGGTGTGCAGGTCGTCATCGCCGCCCGTGACGCCGACGTGCTGAAAGCGACCGCGGCCGACCTGACGGCCGCGACCGGCGGGACGGTGCTGCCGGTGGTCGCCGACACCGGCAGCGACACGTCCGTCCAGGAGCTGGTCGAGACCACCGTCAGCGAGCTCGGCGGCGTCGACATCCTCGTCAACAACGCGGCCAGACCCGGGGGCGCCGGCGGTCCCGGCGGCGCGCGGGCGCTGTCCACCGCGGACGTCGCCGCCGACTTCAACGTCAAGGTGCTCGGTTACCTGCGCACCGCCCAGGCGGTCGCCCCGCACTTCATCGCCCAGGACTGGGGACGGATCATCAACATCGGCGGGCTGGCGGCCCGTCAGGTCGGCCTCGCCTCCGGCTCCATCCGCAACGTCGGTGTCGCCGCCCTCACCAAGACCCTCGCCGACGAGCTCGGGGCACACGGCGTCACGGTGAACGTGGTGCATCCCGGACTGACCCTCACCGGTGACCATGGCGGCACGGTCGTCGTCCCCGACGAGTACCTCCAGGCCGCCGCCGCCCGCATCTCGATCGGGCGAGCCGTCACCGCCGACGAGGTGGCCTCGGTCGTGGCCTTCCTCGCGTCCCCGCTCGCGGTCGCGATCACCGGCGAGTCGATCGCCGCCGGCGGCGGCACCCAGGGCCCCATCCACTACTGACATCCGCTGCTGACCGGCAGCACCCGACCCGGCAGCACCCGACCGAAGGGACACACAGTGACCACTGTCGTCGAACCGCCCGTCCGCTCGTCGTTGGCCGTCCAACCGCTGCAACCGACGATCGGAGCGGAGATCAGCGGCGTCGACCTCCGGGAGCCGCTCACGCCCGAGGTACGCGACGAGATCAAGGCGACCCTGCTGAAGTACAAGGTCGTCTTCTTCCGGGACCAGGAGCTGACCCAGGAGCAGCACGAAGCCTTCGCCCGGCAGTTCGGCCCCCTCTACACCCATCCGGGTGCCGCCAGGCCCGACTCCGGCGCCGCCCCGGCGATTCACCGGATCGCCAGCGAGGACTTCAAGAAGTACGAGAAGGCACATGTCCCGCAGGCCGGTGACGACACGTGGGACCCCTACCACACCGACACGAGCTGGCGGCTCGTCCCGACCTGGGGAGCGGTGCTGCGGGCGGTCCACCTGCCCGAGGTCGGCGGCGACACCGTCTGGGTCGACGCCGCGCTCGCCTACCAGGGCCTGTCCGACGACGTGAAGGCCCGGCTCGAGGGCCAGCACGTCGCCCACGACTACCGTGCCGCGCTGCACCAGTCCGGACACGACTATCCGGTGGTCGCCCATCCGGTCGTCCGCGTGCACCGGGAAACCGGCGAGAAAATCGCCTGGGTGAACTTCACGCAGCGGCCGACCATCCTCGGGCTCGACCGTGCCGAGAGCAGGGAACTGCTGACGGCGGTCATCGACCAGTACCGCAAGCCGGCGAACCAGGTGCGGTTCTCGTGGCGACCGGGCTCGGTCGCGTTCTGGGACAACCGTGCCACCGTCCACTACGCGGTCCGCAACTATGGAACGTTCCCGCGCCTTCTGGAAAGGATCCTCATCGCCGACGAGACGCTCTACGCCGACCTGTAGGAAGACCCTGCCGCACCGGTTCGACCTGATGACCTGATGCCGCCGGCGCGACACCCGGTCGATGCCCCACTTCGGACCTGGCGGGTCGGGGGGAAGTCCTCGGCCCGCCTCCGGACCGACCTGCATGCGTGGTGGCCAGCCAGCCATGGAGCGCGAAGACTCCGGACGCGTCGACGCGCGGGAGACGGATGCAGGGCCGCGGCGCTGGTGGATCCTGGGGGCTCTCTGCCTCGGCCTGGTCGTCGTCGAGGTCGACGCGAGCATTCTCAACGTCGCGATCCCGTCCATCGCGGCTGACCTTGACGCCGATCCGGCCGACATGGCGTGGATCGTCGACTCCTTCGTCCTCTCCTTCGCAAGCTTCATGCTCGTCGCCGGACGCCTGGGCGACCGTTTTGGGCACAAAAAGATACTCGAGGCGGGACTCCTGCTGTTCTCCCTGGCCTCCTTCGCCGCCACCTTCGCGGACTCACCCGCGGGCCTGGTCGCATGTCGCTCGGTCCTCGGTATCGGCGCCGCGGCTGTCCTGCCGACATCGAGAGCGCTGGTCATGGCGGCGTTCCCCTCCGCCGAGCACCCCAGAGCCCTGGGGTACTGGACCGCGGCAATAGGAGTGAGCTTACCGCTGGGACCTTTGCTCGGCGGGCTGCTCCTCGACCATTTCTGGTGGGGTTCCGTCTTTCTCGTGGGCGGGCCCGCCTCGCTGCTGGCCGGTGTCATCAACGCGGTGGTGCTCGGGCGTCAGAGGGCTGGTGGGGGCAAAGGCGGATGGGATCCGCCTGGGATTGCCCTGTCCGCGTTCGGAACAGCGGCATTGATATTCGGCATCATCGAGGGCCCTCGCCTGGGGTGGCTCTCCGCCACGATTCTGGCATGCCATGGCTCCGCCCTGGTGGCGCTGGCCGCCTTCTTCGCCTGGGAACGTCATGCGACGCACCCGGTGGTCGGACCGGAACTGCTGCGGGTGCGATCGTTCACCGTGGGCTCGATGGTCGCCGCACTCTCGCTGTTCGTGTTCAACGGGCTCCTCTTCGTGCTCACCCGGTACCTCCAGATCCTCGAGGGATACAGCCCTCTCCAGTCCGGTCTCCGAGTGATCCCGCTGGGAGCGGGATTCATGCTTGGCAGCGTCTCGTCACGCCGTGCGGCCCTGCGAATCGGTCAACGTGGCACGCTGGCCATCGGGTTCGCGGCGGTGGGATCGGCCCTCCTGGTACTCCTGCTCGGTACCTGGTCCGACGGTTATCTCGTCACGGGTGTCGGTGTTCTGATCGTCGGCTGGGGAACCGGGCTGACAATGGCCTGCGCCGTCCATCTGGCACTGAGCGAGGTTCCGGCGTCCACAGCGGGCGCCGCCGGAGCCTTCAGTAACTCGGTAAGGCAGTTGGGGGCGGCACTCGGCGTCGCAGTCCTCGGCGCCGCACTCGGGACGTCCGCGGGTAGAAGTGGCGCGCAGAACCCTTCTTCCTCTGATCCTGTCAGCAATACCGCTGGAAGCGTCGTAGCGGACATTGCGACCGCTCGTCCGGGCCTTGGCATGGAAAACGGGTTCAGGCTCGCCTTCGCCCTGGCGGCGATCGTGAGTTGCCTGGGCATCGCGGTTGTCGCCGCGGCTCTCAGGAAAGCTCGATCAGCCTGACGGGGGAGCGGCGTGGTCGACGTCGATGCCACGCTCGGCGAGCAGCGCCTCGACGTCCCGGCTGGGCAGCGTGAGCCGCAGACGACGGCGCGCCCGCCAGGGCGGCCACCTCCGGCGGAACCGGGGCCCGACGAACTCCGACACCGGTGCGACTGGACGAAGGCGGTAGCGCGTCCTCTGATCAGGCGGCGCGCCGACGGGGCCGCGCAGCCCACGCGACAGCCCTCGTCCCCGCGTGCGCGGGCTGCTGTTGATCGATCCGGGTCGACCTGGGATCGGGCGTCCCGCGCACGATCGTTCCTTCGCGCCGAGGCGCGTGCGGCCGTGCCGGCCAGCCCGCATCCACCGTTCATCGAGGGCCCATCGGCAACCTAACAAAGTACTGGGAAAAAGCTACCAAAGCTTGTGTCGTCGACTCGCGCGATACATGATCGGCCGCCTATGGCACATTCGTCCCGTCTTCACACCGGAACACGCCGATCATCCCCATCAACAAACAAGTCGACGGAGTGCGGTCTTGGAACTGGACGTCAGCGGTCTGCAGGTCACTTACGCGGGGGTCATTCGAGCCCTGCGGGGGGTTGACCTGCGTGTAGGGGCCGACGAGATCGTCGCTGTCCTCGGCAGCAACGGGGCAGGCAAGACCACACTGCTCCGCGCCGTCACCGGCTCGTTGAAACGCCACCGGGCCAAGGTTGACAAAGGGCAAGTGACATTCGGTGGGCGGCCCCTGGTGGGTGTGGACCCGGTCGACGTCGTCAACCGCGGCGTCGTTCTCGTGCCGGAGGGACGCCGCGTGTTCGGACGGCTGTCCGTGGAGGAGAACCTCAGGGCGGGCGCGATATCCGTCCGCGACCGCGCCGCCAGGGCCGAAGCCCGGAACAAGGTCTACGCAATGTTCCCCCGGCTCGCCGAGCGCCGCGGACAACGCGCCGCGCTGCTCTCCGGCGGCGAACAGCAGATGCTGGCCATAGGCCGGGCTTTGATGTCGAGCCCTCGGTTGCTGCTGCTGGACGAACCGTCGCTCGGTCTCGCGCCGCAGATCGTGGCGCACATCGGAGAGGTCCTGAAAGAGATCAACCGAGCGGGCACGTCGGTCATGCTCGTCGAGCAGAACGCGGCGATGGCACTCGGCGTCGCCGACCGCGGTTACGTCCTCGAGCTCGGCAGGGTGGAACTGTCCGGGCCGGCCGCCCAGCTGGCCGCGTCCGACAGCATCGCCTCCCTGTACCTCGGCCGGGGACCCGGCGACGACGTGAGCCGACGCGGGGCGGGCGACACCCCTGGCGGCCCGGACGGCCTGGACGGCCCGGGCGGGGGCCCTGGCGGTCTCGGCGGTGGCCGTGGGGGTTCCGCGAGCCCCGTCCCGGCGGCGACGTTGAGTCGTTGGGTCCCGCCCGAGAAGGGCCGCTTCGGCCTGCTGGGCGGCGCCGGTGCCGCGACCGGGGGCAGGTAGGCCGTGCCGATTCCGACGAGGCCCGGCCGCGGTGCCGGCGCTGCCCGGACCGTCCGTGGCGAAGCCGCAGCGCTCGACGTCGAGGCCGTGACCGTGCGGTTCGGGGCCCTCACCGCGCTGTCCGAGGTGTCGCTGCGGGCCGAGCCCGGAACGGTGCACGCCGTGATCGGGCCGAACGGCGCGGGGAAGTCGACGTTGTTCAATGTCATCTCCGGCGTGTACAGCGCCTCGGCCGGCAGCGTCCGACTCGGTGGGACGACGTTGACCGGGCTGCGGCCACACCGGATCACCGCGCTCGGCGTGGGCCGGGCGTTCCAGAACATGGCGGCCTCGCCCAACGAGTCGGTCGAGGAGAACATCATGCTCGGCCGGCACCTGCTGACCCGGTCAGGCTTCGTCAGCGCCGGGCTGAAACTGCCGTGGGCGGTCCGGGAGGAACGGCTGCACCGTGCGCGGGTTGTCGAGATCGCCGAGTTCGTCGGCCTCGGCCACGTCCTCCACCTGCCGCTGGGAACCCTTTCCTACGGCGACCGTAAACGGGTCGAGGTCGCCCGCGCGCTGACGACCGAGCCGCGGGTGCTGCTGCTCGACGAACCGGTCGCCGGAATGAACGCCGAGGAGACCAGGCGAATGTCGGAGATCGTGCTGGCGGTTCGCGAGTCGCTGGGCATCACGGTTCTGCTCGTCGAGCACGACATGTCCATGATCATGTCCGTTGCCGACCGGATCAGCGTGCTCGATTTCGGCCGGCTGATCGCCGACGGCACGCCCGCGCAGATTCAGAACGACCCCGCGGTCATCGCCGCCTACCTCGGCACCACAGCCGGCACCGACACCGGTGCGGCCTCGGTTCGCACCACGGCGAGTTCAGGCCACATATCGGCAGGACCAGCTCACACCACGGCACCATCCCAGCAGTAGCGGCGAGCGCCTCGGCCGCGTCCCCGCCCCGACCGGAGAGCCCAAGCTGTGACCACCTTTCTTTCCTTCCTGATAAACGGCCTGTCGCTCGGGTCGTTATACGCCCTGATCGCGCTCGGTTTCGTCATCATCTACAAGGCCAGCGAGATCCTGAACTTCGCACACGGCGCCTTCCTGTTGCTCGGCGCCTATGTCATCGCCCGACTGGAGCCGTCGGTCGGCTTCTTCGCCGCCGTCGCCATCGGCATCGTCGCCACCGCACTGGTCGCCTTCGTCTCCGAGCGGGTGCTGTTCTCCAGGGTGCGCAGTGCGCACATGGCATCCCTGGCGATCATGACGCTCGGCCTGGACCTGATCATCACGACCGACCTGACCAGGCGGATCGGCTCGAGCGTGCTGTCGCTCGGTCAGCCGTGGGGTGCCGGCGTCGTCCGCGTCGGCGGCGTCAGCATCAGCGAGAACCGGCTGATCGCGATCGTCGTGGCGTTCGTCCTCATCGGCCTGCTGTTCGCCGCGTTCCGCTTCACCAGCTGGGGCGTGGCGCTGCGGGCGGCGGCCGAGGACGGTGAGGCCGCCGCGCTCATGGGTATCCGGCAGGCGCGGGTCGGCGCGGTCGCCTGGATCATCGCGGGCGGCCTCGCCGCGGTGGCCGCCGTGTTCCTGACCGGCAGTCCGACGCCGGGCCTCGAACCCAACCTCCGCACGATCGCGTTCGCAGCGTTCCCGGCCGCCATCCTCGGCGGCCTCGACTCGACGACCGGGGCGCTGGCCGGCGGCCTGATCGTGGGAGTGGCCGAGTCGCTGTTCGCCGGCTACAACGCCAGCCTGACCTTCCTCGGTGGCGGTTTCAGCGTCGTCGTCCCCTACGCGGTGATGATGCTGGTGCTCGTCGCCCGGCCAGCTGGCCTGTTCGGGACGAAGGAGCTGCACCGTGTCTGACCCGACGACGCAGAGCACGCCCGCCGCCCCGCCGCCCGCCGCGCCGCCGCGCACCGCCACAGCGGCCGGTCGGGGCCGTCCGCCGGGCTTCCGCCGCCCAGCCGTGGGCAGCCTGCTGCTGATGGCACTCGTCGCGGTGCTGGCCATCCTGCCCTTCTACCTTGAGGAGTTCTGGCTGCGCACCGGCTTCGCGGTGTTCGGCGCGGCGATCGGCGCGATCGGCCTGAACATCCTGGTCGGCACCACCGGCCAGCTCTCCCTCGGGCACGCGTTCTTCCTGGCGGTCGGCGGGATCAGCTACTGCTGGCTGTCCGGCGAGTCCAACGACGCCGGCGCCCACCCGTACGTCGGTCTCGGGCTGCCGCCGCTGCTCGGCATGGTGCTCGCGGTCGGGATCTCAGGTCTGGCCGGTCTGCTCTTCAGTCCGATCGGTGCCCGGCTGAAGGGTCTCTACCTCGGTATCGCGTCGCTGGGCATGGTGTTCGTCGGCATCCACGTCTTCAACTCGGTCGACCAGGTCAGCGGCGGTCACAACGGACGCACCGTCCCCGAGTTCTCGCTGTTCGGGTTCACCTTCGACGACAGCGACCCCGAGCTTTACGTGCTCAACGTCGAGTTCGAGAAGTTCGAGCGGCTGTGGTATCTCGGCCTGGTCCTCGCGGTGGGCTGTTACCTGTTTGCCAGGGCGACGCTGAACGGACGTCCCGGCCGGGCGCTGCGCGCCGTGCGGGACAGCGAGATCGCGGCCTCGGTGAACGGCGTGAACGTCACCTCGTACCGGGCGAAGGCGTTCCTGCTCTCGTCGATGTACGCGGGCCTGTCCGGAGTGCTGTTCGCGCTGGCCATCGGCAGTGTGGCGCCCGAGTCGTTCGCGATAGAGATCTCGGTCCAGTATCTGGCGATGATCGTGCTGGGCGGGCTCGGTTCGGTGGGCGGTGCCTGCGCCGGCGCGGCGTTCGTCACCGCCCTGCCGTATGTGCTCGGGGAGTACGCCGCGTCGATTCCCGGCCTGTCCGAGCCTGGTACCGGCGGGGTGAGCTATTCTGAGGCCGCGCGTTATGCGTACGGTGCGGCCGTGATCCTGGTGATTATTTTCTGGCCCACCGGCCTGGCTGGGATAGCCCGTTCACTGAAGCTCGTGAGTATGAGACGCGCGGCCAGGAACGCGCCAACCTGACCACGGGCGGATCTATTTCTCCGTAGTTTCTCGTCCCGAGACGGTCGCCTTCAACCACCTGTGCTCTGAACTGACCGGCTGAGCCGCAGCGGTCCTCCGCGCGCATTTTCCGCTCACAAATGACACGAAAGGAAACCAGGATGCGTGGCAACAGAGTCAGACACCACAGGCTGATGCGCCCGGTCGCTGCGATCGCCGTGGCCGCCGCACTCGCCGCCGCCGCGTCGTGCAGCACGAAGGCCGACGAGGAACCACCGGCGGAGAGCACGAGCGGCCCCGTCAAAACCGGTCCGGGGATCGAGGGCAATGTCATCACCTTAGGGGTGCTGACCGACTTCACCGGCCTGAACGCCGCCAGCGGGAAGGAGGTCACCGAGGGCCAGCGGATCTTCTGGGACCAGGTGAACGCCGACGGCGGCATCTGTGACCGGTTCACCGTGGAACTCGAGGTCAAGGACCACGGATACAACGTCCAGACCGCGGTCTCGCAGTACGCCGAGATCTCCGGGGACGTCCTCAGCTTCGTCCAGGTCCTCGGTTCCGGGATGGCGACGGCGCTCATCCCCGAACTTGAGAAGGACGGCCTGATCGGTATTCCGCTCGCCTGGGCCAAGAACCTCGCCGCGAGCGAGAACTACGCGGTCATCGGGCCCACCTACGACGTCGAGACCATCAACGGACTCGACTACCTGCTCAAGGAGGGGCTGATCAGTGAAGGCGGCAAGATCGGCCACATCTTCCACGACAGCGAGTACGGCAACAACGCGCTCGAAGGCAGCAAGTTCTTCGCCCAGCAGCACGGCATGACCGTCGTCGAGCAGCGGATCGGCCCGGCCGAGCCGGACATGACCTCCCGGGTCACCGCCCTCGCCGCCGAGAACGTCTCGGCGATCGTGCTCACCACCCAGCCCAGCCAGACCGCCGGCGTCGCCGCCGCGGCAGTGGGAGCAGGGCTCAACGTGCCGCTGCTCGGCAACGGCCCGACCCACATCCCGTCCCTGCTCGACACACCGGCCCGCGACGCCCTGATCGAGCACTTCTATCTCGTCGGGCCGACCGGCGGTGTCGGCCTTGAGCCCGCGGCTGACCTGCTGAAGGCGTACCAGACGAAGTTCCCGGGCGTCGAGCCGTCGAACAGCGTCGTCACCGGCTATGCCACGTCCAAGGTCATGGATCTGATCCTGGAGAAGGCCTGCGCCGACGGTGATCTCACCCCCGCGGGCGTCCTCGCCGCCAAGGCCGCCGTCAGCCCGGTCGACACCGGCGGGCTGACCGGCGAGCTGGACTTCTCCAAGCCTGGGTCGTCCCCGTCCAGGCAGGACTTCATCGCCCGTCCGAAGCCCGGTGTGCCGGGTGGCACCGAAGGCGTCGAGGCGAGTTACGAAGGACCGACAGTCGATTCCTACGTCCGTAGCTGAAGCTGAGGAATCTGACAGGGCCGCCCGGTGGGTTTGCTCGCCCACCGGGCGGTCCCGTCAACCAGGCTGCCCGCTCAACCGAGCGGCCCTGTCATGTGCGCTCCTTCCCGCTGAGCCGGCCTTCGCCATCGACGGCCGGGCCGGTTCGCGCGAGGACTCCGGGAAGGAGCGGGCCAGCGAGGGCCGGGCCGGCGCAGGGGCTTCCGGGGCACGTCGCAGTCGTGTGCAGACGGCCTGGGCGATGCTGACGAGGGTGACGTGGCGGTGCCAGCCGGTCCAGGAGCGTCCCTCGAAATGGTCCAGGCCGAGGCCGTCCCTGAGCTCGCGGTAGTCCTGCTCGATCTGCTGCCGGATCTTCGCGAGGCGGACCAGGCCGCGCAGCGGGACATCGGCGGGCAGGGTGGACAGCCAGTAGTCGCTGGGTTCTGCCACGCCCGGCGGCCATTCGGCCAGCAGCCAGCATTCCAGCGGGTTTCGGCCCGGGGCGCGGGTGGTGTTCCGGCTTGCGGGGCGGACCCGCTGGACGACGAAGCGCGAGCACATGGCCCCGGTCGGGTTGCCCGCGGCCACCGGGGCGTCGGCCCGCCAGGTCACAGACCGGCCGGCGGCATGTCCAGCGGTGGTGACCAGGGCCCGGAGATCGCGCGGCGGGTCGGGCCGGGCGGGTGAGGGCGGCCGTCCACCGGCCGGATACGGCGCGGTGACCGGCACCGCGTCGGTGGGGTAGGCGGTCGCGGTCGACGTCACCGCCAGCAGGTAGGGGACACCCCGGTCGGTCAGCCCCTGCCGGAACGCGGCGACGTCACCGTAGCTGGCGTCCGCCACGACCGGGCGCACCGGCATTCCCCACCCGCGCAGCTCGTCGACCATGTCCAGGGCCAGGCGCCACTTCTCCTGATGCCGCTGGTCGTCCGGAATCGCCGCCCGTGCCCGCCGGGCCCAGGCCGCCGCGATCTGATCCGGATCGTCCAGGGCCCTGTCGTCCCACGAGGCGGGGAGGAACAACCGCCAGTTCAGCGCCGCCGAGGCCCAGTCGGTCGCCGCGTGCACCGACACCCCGATCTGACAGTTCCCGACCCTGCCCAGAGCACAGGAGTACATCCGGGCCACCCCGGGCGACGCCGGACCGTCCTTGGGGAAACTGCTGTCGTCCACGACGAGCGCGACCGGATCCACGAACCCGACCGCCCACCGGGTCAATCGCCGACGAACCTCAGAATGGCTCCAGGTCGAGCTGGTGATGAACTGCTGCAGACACTGATGATCAATCCCGAGCCGGTCCGCCATCGGCCGCATTGACTTGCGCTTCCCGTCAAGCAGCAGGCCGCGCAGATACAGCTCGCCCTTCTCCCGCTGGTCACGTCGCCGCAGCCCACCCAGCATCTGCTCGGCAAAGGCCTCGAGTACCGGGCCGACCCGCTTCATCTCCTCCGGACCCACGGTATCGATCCCACACCGTCGAGAGCGGTTCCTGAACCCGAAGACCAACAAAAAACCAACAAAATGTTACTGCCTGGTAGGGTGGCACATGGTGGGTGGAGTGTGACCACATTTGCGCTGGGCGGGGGGTCGGTCGGAGATCCGGGTCGGGAAGCCCGCCCCATCGACGCTCGGCGGGAGAACAATCGGTCGAGTCCGGCCACATCGACTCAAGGCCCGACTTCGGCCGATGCGCGGATGAAAACAATTACGAACGAACCGCCTAAAACCCCAGGTCAACGCCGGTAACCCAGTTCTGGCACCCCGCAGGGTGATGGCGCTGGGGAATGTGATGCGCAGGCCCAGTCCGTCAGGTCAGGTCTGGTCAGGTACAGGTCCGTAGGCACTGACGGTTTCGGTCAGGACGGTCTCGAGGGGGGTCGGGGCGAGGCGGAACGTCTGCTCGGTGAGGGTGGAGTCGAGCAGGTCGGGCTGTTCCAGGGAGTACATCATCTCGATAACTTCCCGCATGACCGGATTCACGGCTCCGGTCGCGGCGAGCTGATCGGTGGACATCGCCGTCAGGATGGGTGCGGGCGCCCCGGCGATGGTCGCGAGCCGCGTGGTCAGCTCCCGCACGGACAGCGCCGCGGTGGAGGGCACGTGCCACGCCCGTCCCCACGCAAGGTCGTCGCCGGAGAGGGCTACGGCGGCCAGGGTTCGGGCGGCGTCCCCGATGTAGGACCAGGTTTTCGGGGCGTCCAGGTCGCCGGGGAAGGCTGCCGGCTCACCGCGCAGGACGAGGGGTGCCACCGTGAAGTTGTACAGCGAACCGGCCCCGGCGCCCAGAAACGCCGAGGCCCGGACCTCGGTCACGCGGGCTCGACCCGCGCGGTGCGCCTCGAGGGCATCGGTCCACATCCGGGCCCGTACCTGGCCCTTGACGGATACCGGTGCCATCGGTAGATCTTCGGTGAAGCGGCCGTTGACGATGCCGTAGCCGTAGGTGTTGCCCATCATCACGTAGCCGGCGCCGGTGCGTTCAGCCGCGTCCAGCAGCGCCGTCGCGAGCGGCGGGAACTCGTCCGGCCACCGGTCGTACGGCGGCATCGCGGTGTTGATCAGCGTCGTAGCGCCCTCGGCGAGTCGGGTCAGCGCATCGGCGTCGGTCGCGTCGGCGGCGATCCGCTCGATCAGCGGGTGCTCGGGTCCGCCCCCGCGCCGGCTGACCAGTCGGACGCGGTCACCCTGCCGGGCCAGCAGCTCAGCGGTGGGGGCTCCGGTGCCACCGGCACCGGTGATCACGTGCAGCGCCATGGTGTTCGTCTTCCGCTCGGCGGGCCCGCACGGGTTCGCGGGTACCTGCCTCACCCTGCTGCCTGCCAGAAACATACGGTAGTGGCCTGAACGCCACGTAGCCCAAGGATCAGGCCATGCTTCGGATCGTTGTTGTCGCCGTCCCGCCAGTCACCACCCTTGATCTTTCCATCCCGGCGGCGGTGTTTCCGGCTGCAGTGGTCGACGGCCAGCCGGGCTATGAAGTCATGATCTGCACGCCCGAGCCCGGGGTCGTGCCTGGGTACATCGGGCCCAGTGTTGTGGTGGACCGGGGCCTCGACGTGATTGACAGCGCCGACACCGTGATCGTCACGGGAACCGGCGCTCGCGCCCACGCCGGCCAACGGGTCCTGGACGCGCTACGGCGGGCCGCTGACGACGGCCGTCGCATCGCCTCGATCTGCACGGGCGCCTTCGTGCTGGCCCAGGCCGGGCTGCTCGACGGTCGCCCGGCCACCACGTACTGGCAGTACTCCGACGAGATGCGCCGCCGCTTCCCAGCCGTCGACCTGCGGCCCGACGTCCTGTACGTCGACGACGGGACGATCCTGACCTCCGCCGGGCTGGCCGCCGGTCTCGACCTGTGCATTCACATGATCCGGCGCGACTACGGGGCGGTGGTCGCCAACGCCGTCGCCCGAGCCGCGGTCATCGCGCCGGTCCGTCCCGGCGGCCAGGCCCAGTTCATCGAGACGCCGCTGCCACCGGAAAGCGGGACGTCGCTGGCCCAGACCCGCACCTGGGCGTCGGACCACCTCGCCGAACCGTTGACCCTCGGCCGCCTCGCCGCCCACGCCCACACCAGTACCCGTACGCTCACCCGCCGGTTCCGGGAGGAGACTGGTCTGAGCCCCTTGCAGTGGTTGCTGCACCAGCGGATCGACCGGGCTCGTGAACTCCTCGAGGCGACGGATCTGCCGATCGCCGTCGTCGCCCGGCAAAGCGGCCTGGGAACCCCCGAGTCGCTGCGCCTCCACCTCCTGCGCCGCAACGGGCTCACCCCCAGCGCCTACCGCAGCGCATTCACCCGCGTCGGACCAACCCCGACCTGACCAGCCGCGTAACGGCCAGTCACGACAACGGCTCGGTCACCGACAGTCGGACACTCCCTCGTGTTCATTCCCGCCGAGCGGCTGCTCGCCCCCGGGAGCATCGACCGCTGGGACAGCGCCGTGCGACTGTGGGATACCAGCGTCCGCGGCGCGGACGTCCAGCCCCTCATCGATGGCGATGGATCTGGCTACCGGGCTCGCCGTGATCTGACGGTTTCCCACCTCCCGGCGACGGTGATCTCAGTATCCAGTTGGATCGATGATGCCGGGACGGCCTCATCGATCGTCATAGCACGTCCGAAGCGTCGGGTTCCTGGGTTTTTTGTCTACGTAGGCGTCGCCTACCCCGAACCAGTCCAGCTGCCGTAGATAGCTCCACCGTGAGTTCCGGCCTATTTCGGCGCGCAGCTGCGCTGCGACAGATTCCGGAGCCATCACGACGGAGAACAACGATGGATACCGATAGTAACAGAATTCGATGTTTATCGTAACCCTGAGCTGCCACGTCCCGTCGGACGTCGGATTTATCTCCCCCGGCACGGAACGCAGGAAGTGGACGGACTTGTTGGTGCTTAGGACGAAGTAGCTGTAGCCGGCGCGAGCATGATCTTCCGGATGTGGGTCGACGATCCGTCCGGAGAGGAGATATGTGTTCCGCTGCTCGACGACGAGCCTCCCGCCCACCGGCACCGGCACCCCGTCGACCGCGACGTCTGTCAGATGGATGCCGAAGGGATTCGGATGTGTCTGGTCGGGGAGGGACGGAAGCTGATCATAGGTCTTCGTGCCCAACGCGACGCGTAGGAATGTGGCGGCCAGCCCGAAACAGGTCAGGGCGATGAGCGCGACGTGGAGAGAGCGTCGCATCACGGCCGCCGTTTTCTCGCGCCTCGCCCGAACAGCGAACGCCCACCACACGGCCGCTCCGATCACCGCTACAAGCGCGGTGATCGCGACGATGAAGAGGTCGTCGGAGAGGGCGAGGAGCGAGTCGCCCTTCGCCTGCGTGACCTGCACCGCGGACCCGTGAGAGATCATGGGCGGTCCGCGGTGGGCAACCTTGGACTTTCCGCGTCCAGCGGGTCCTGAGGCGGAGCGAGATGGTTCTGGATATCAATGTGACGGAACTGGTACGCGACACCGACCTGGCGTAGAACACCCCGTCCGCAGGCGTCCTCCAGGAACGGGAAGAGCGTCAGCGGCAGTTGGCGGTCGAACGCAAGCCACGCCCGCACCACCGTGAACCAACCCCACACGGCACCCAACGTGGCGGCACAGGGTCCGGCCGCCGCAGCAATGAGGAGGCCGGCCGGAGCACCGATGACAAAGCGCGTCGACAACGCGGACCCCGACGCCAGCGCAAGCCCGAGCCCTCCCGTCACGCCCCCCATGGTTCCGCTCACCAGCGCCAGGGAGACGAAGGTGGCACGGTCGCGGGCGAACACAGCCTGCGGAGTTGCAGCGGCCAGAGGGTCGACCGGCGCGGTCTGGACACCTGCGAAAACGGCACCGAAAACACCTATCAGGACGCCTACGGCCAGTCCGCTGGCCAGCGTCACGAGGTACGTGACCCCACCGCCCACAGCCAGCATGAGCGGCAGCCGCACCGGGCTCGGCCGCCACCGCAGGCGCTGCGCCGGCGAGGAGGTCCCGACATAGGCAGCCGCCAACCACAGCAGACCCGTTGCCAGACCGGACGCGAGGCCCGCGAACATTCCGGCGGCCCTCGCCGTACTTACCGGCGAGCGGTCAAGCACGGTCATGCCGAGACCGAAAAGTGATCCGACAGTGCAACCAGCGGTCACGCCGATCGCAACACTGGTCAGTACGCGCAGCATCGAGGTGGGAACTGCCTTCGGTAGCTCCCACCAGAACAGGTCCGGCATACCGCGGCAGTTGTCCCGCAGATGCCGGGCAAGGAAGCGCAGCGAACGCTCCGCCTGCTCGGCGCGCCCGGTGTCGCGATAGGCGGCGGCCACGAATTGACTCAGCAGGTGTCGTTCGACCGCCCCGCGATCCGGGAATCTGATCTGGTCCAGCACCTCGACCAGATCAGATTCCCGGCCGCTTCCTCCAGCGTACGCCGTGCGCGCGAGCCAGATCATCAATGGCGACATGAGCGCTTGGGCGGCCGGCAGGGTCGGGTCGGAGGTCACCGCCTCAAGGAGGTGATCCCAGTGTGTCGCGCGCCCTCTTCCCTCGATGGTCCGCAGATACCTACGAACGTCGGCCGGGTCCACCGGCCGGAGTTCGACACCGGCGGCCGCGTCGAGTCCCACCGAGGGCACGCTGAAGGCGGGGCTTGTGTCGGAGGTCATGATGGCGGCCCGATACTCGTCCGTACGGGACGAAAGCACCAATGGTTGGCCGGGCAGCAGTGCATGGTTGATTGCCGCCAGCGCCCCTGGACGCACATGTTCAGGCATTTCATCCAGGCCGTCGAGAACGGGCAGTATCTTTCCGGCCTCGATGAGCTCCCGGGCCATCGTCCGGCGGGCTGGACCAACCCTCTGCATCAGATACGGATGAACGACGATGAGGCGTTCTTCGAGCCAGGCGAAAAGATCCTGGGCCGGATCCCAGGTGGACAGCGATATGAGTACGGGAACCTCTGCTCCGGGCTGCCGGGTGGCGAGCCTGTCCACCACCAGGCGAATGAGAATCGTGGTCTTCCCCGAGCCCGCGCCGCCTAGGACTACCAGCCTGCGAGTCGGGATACCGTCGAGCGCCGCCGCGAGTTCGTTCTCACCGCCGACCAGCTCGTGCGGCCCGGCGAACCAGTGGCTGGTGTCCGGTTCAGGACGTCCCGGTCCGTGCGCGACTCGGATGAGAGTCTCCCAGTCGTCGCACAGATCCAAGGGTGCGGCCGTCCACCGCACGGACAGCGTGTTCCGGTTGAGCTGAAGTCTTCGAATCTGTTCCGTCCATTCGCCGCGGACAGCGACCTCTAGGTCGTTTGCGGCGTAGTTGGGCCAGAACTGTTTTGGCCAGGCATCCCGGATCAAAAATACGAAGAAATAAAGGCAAGCGCAGCCGAGTGCGGCCGGGAACACCGTCGTCATGAAGCCGACACCGGCGGCGATGGTGAGCCCGCCGGCAACCGTGGTACAGCCCAAGGTGAGGCTTAGTGCCAGGGTGGTGGCCCGGCCGCGCAGCGCCCCGCGGAGAGAGGACCAGAAGCTGGATAAGTAGGTGGCGGAACGTCCGACGGGCGGCGGGTGCGCCGGGAAGCGGCGACCGGCGAGTCGGGCAGGACCGCTCGTGTGGAACGGACGGCCGTCTCCGCCGACGCCTCCGGGGAAAACTGGTGGCATCTTCGGCCGGTCGCGGCCACTGATCACAGCCTCGACGCTCTCCACCAAATGCCGTCGAGCTTTCTCTACAGCCATTCCAAAGAGATCAAAATAGGTCAGCTGAGCGAGGTATGAACCACGCGGCGGCTCGCAGTTCTCAACCCGTATCGGAATTACCCTGCGATGGGCGGTCGACGGGTCGACCTGGTAGGCCATGAGGAATTCCGTCTGCCCGAAGGCGGAGTTCAGGTACGCTTCCGACAATAGTACCACAATGTGGTCGGTATTTCGGATGGAAGTCTCGATCCAGGCCAGGTAAGACGTTCCGGCAACGGAGTCCCAGTGCTGGACGTTAACCGAGTGACCAGCAGCCTCGAGTTCCCATGAAACCCAGTCCGCCCAGTCCCGGTTATGCCGGGAATAGGAGATAAAGAAACTGCGCCCAGAGGTCGGGGGCCGGCCCGCCGGCGAGGTCTCCCCGCGGTGCGGCCCAGGTCTGGACGCATGGTCGACAGACACCTCCGAAATTAAGCGGTGACGCCGCCACCTCGCCATCGGTCGAAGAGAAGAACCCCCGTTGCCTGCTGCCAGGCTTTTATGGAGCTGCGCCCAAACATCAAATCCCCCGTATGGCACATGTATTGCGGCCGACCCCGCCTCTCGACAGAACTTTTGCGGTTGACCTTTGAAAATTCTGCCAATTACGACGCTAGAATGATAACACGCGGTGGCGGTATGCCGACTCGGCGCTCCCCATGTGCTGGGCCGGGGCGAGGGGCGCTGTTGCATCGGCGAAGTCCACCGTCGCGGCTACCGATCGGTCCTGATCGAATCATGCGCCGACGTCGTGCCCGTCCACCGGCTCCGACGTCGGAGTTCGCGGGGTTCCGGTTTCCGCCGGAGGTGATCGTGTTGGCGGTCCGCTGGTACGTGCGGTTCGTCCTGTCGTACCGGGATGTCGAGGAGCTGCTCGCCGAACGCGGCCTCGAGGTTGATCACGGCACGGTCTACCGGTGGGTGCAGCGCTTCACACCCTCGCTGGTCGACGCAGCCCGGCCGTGCCGGCACCGTCCCGGAGACAGATGGTTCATCGACGAAACGTATGCGAAGGTCGCCGGCCGGTGGACCTACCTCTACCTGTGGGGTGCCAGAAGTCGGCCTGGGCCCGCGAGCTGGGGTGATGCGACGGTGCGGGTGGCGGCATGATGGTCAACTGTGTCCGTACGCCTGCTCTATCCGATCTTCGGTCGGGTATGCAGATCCGGAACCTTCTCATGGACCTCGGCGACCGGGCGGCCGACTTCCGGTTCCTGGTCCGTGACCGCGCCGGACAATTCACCGCCTCCTTCGACGCAGTCCTCGCCGATGCCAACATCACAGCCATCAAGATCCCACCCCGAACCCCCCGCGCGAACGCCTACGCAGAACGGTTCATCCGCACCGTCCGGACCGAGGTCACCGACCGCATGCTGATCGTCGGTGAACGGCACCTGCGCACCGTCCTGGTCGAGTACACGGCCCACCACAACGGACGACGACCCCACCGCGGCCGCGACCTTCAACCACCACGGCCCGACCACCCCGTCGCCGACCTGACAAAGAAGCGTCAAGCGCCAACCCGTCCTCGGCGGCTTGATCAACGAATGCGAACGAGCCGCCTGAAACCCAGGTCAAGGCCGGTGCCCGAGTTCTGGCACCGCCCACAGGCCTCTTGAGTCGCCCACGTTGCGGGACATTCAGCCCATCTCGCCGGAGTCGGAACTGTGGCCATCGTCTTGCCGTCGCTGCAACCGGGTCGCTCGGCTCGGCCGGCGGAGGTTGTCGCCCATAAGGTGGAACCGTGTGCGAGGGCGCGGTGAGGTTGTTCCTCTGCGGCGACGTGATGCTCGGCCGCGGTATCGACCAGATCCTGCCGCATCCCGGTGATCCGACACTTTCCGAGGGATACGTCTGGGATGCCCGCAGCTACGTCGAGTTGGCAGAGGCGGTAAACGGCCCGATCCCTCACCCGGTCGACTTCGCCTGGCCCTGGGGAGATGTGCTGCCAGCGCTGGACGAGGCTGCACCCGATGTCCGGGTGCTGAATCTGGAAACCACCATCACCCGGTGCGATGCCTTCGCGACGGGGAAGGAAGTCCACTATCGGATGAGCCCGGACAACCTGCCCTGCCTGACTGCCGCCCGACCTGACGTGTGTGTGCTGGCAAACAACCATTTGCTCGATTTCGGTCGCCGGGGGCTCATCGAGACGCTCGATGTGCTGTCCGGTGCCGGGCTGGCGGAGGCGGGAGCCGGACACGACGCGGAAGAGGCCCGCCGGCCCGCGGTTGTGCCTATCGATGGCAGCCGGCGGGTTCTGATCTTCTCGTTCGGGCTGCCGTCCAGCGGCATTCCAGCGACGTGGGCCGTGACCGAGGACAGGGCCGGTGTTGACCTCGTCCCGGAGCTGTCGGACGGCTGGGCCGACGAGGTCGCGGGCCGTGTTCGGCAGGTGAAGCGGCTCGGTGACCTCGCCCTCGCATCCATCCACTGGGGCTCCAACTGGGGCTACGACGTCGATGACGACCAGATCCGCTTCGCGCATCGGCTGGTGGACGGCGGTATCGACATCGTGCACGGACACTCGTCGCACCATCCACGGCCTGTCGAGATATACCGGGACAGGCTCATCCTGCACGGGTGCGGCGATTTCATCGACGACTATGAGGGGATCGCCGGCTACGAAAGCTACCGGGACGACCTGCGGCTGGCGTACTTCGTGTCGGTCGATCCGGGCAGCGGGAAGCTGATCGACCTGCGTGTGATGCCCCTGCAGGCACGGCAGATGCGACTCCGGTACGCCGGCCACGAAGACTCCGCCTGGCTACAGGAGATTCTTGACAGCATCAGCCGCGGCTTCGGGACACGGTTCGACCTTCAGGCGGACGGCATGCTCTCGCTCCGCCGATCATGAGCGAAGAGGATGAGGCCCCGTCAGCGGTCCCCGCTGATCGTGAAAAGGCCGGTGCGCAGGCCCCTGCTGGTCAGACGCCTGCCTCCTGCTGGTGCCCGTTATGCGACACATGCCAGACCTGTGGGACGGCAGATGCCTGCCTGCGGGTGTGCTGCGCAACGTAGGTGCCAGCAGCGATCGCCGCAGCCACCGGCCATTCGACGACCTCGCCCACCGCGAGCACGCCGAGCCCCAGGTAGTAGGCGCTCTTGCCGGGGGACGGCAGGCCGACCGGACCGAGACGCCAGCCCATGCGGCCAGCCCGCCGGCCGAACTCGAACCGGGCGGTCAGGAACGGCAACCGGACCGTAGCGGCCCGCGCGCGCGACTGGCCAGCGTCCGGGGAGGCCGACGTGGCCTCCTGCGGCCCTGCCCGTTCGGCGGTGCCCGTAGTAGTTGAACGCCGCGGTCTCGCGGTCGAGCTACCCGTCCTCGTCGGTGTCGGCGGCGACATCGCACATCCCCCCTCGGGGAACCTCTCCGTGTCAAGACCCTCGTAAACGGTGACAGGTTTGGTGTACCACAGGTGCGGCGCCGGCGCAGGGTAGCCACCGATGCACCCTCTGAGCCGGTGGCCTCGCCGAATGTGGGGAGTCTTCGCGGATCGGGCGGTAACGGCTCGTCGGGCCGCGAAGGTCGGTCCGCCGCGTAGTCCTTGGCCTCGTCGAGCGTAGGGCGCGCACAGTCACGGCACAGGTAGATCATGCACGGACGGTCCGCGCGCAGGACGCTCTCCCGCCCACAGAACGGGCACGGGCCGCGGGCCGGCGGGCCGACGCCCACCGGCTGGCCTTTCTCGGTCGCCGTGCAAGCGGGTGTACCCCCTCACACTGCGGGGCGGGCGCCCCGCGCGGGACGCTCCAAACGCCAACCCACCGTGCGGGGTCACCGGCCCGGCAGGGGACCTCGCGACGAAAGGCGAGCCAAAGGCAAGGACGCGAAGCGGACCGCAACCACCATTGCACGGACGGGACGTCCCCGACCCACTCGGCGGCGTCCGCAGCCAGTCGGAGCTCCTCCCCGGCAGCCGCCTTCCCTCCGGCGAATCCGACCTTCCGGTTCGAGTCGGGTCTCTGACCGCCGGAGGAGACCCACGGACCCGGCGGTTCCCGGACCAGGTGCGGTGGGGCCGGCGAACTGCTGATGAGCGGCGCCGACCGGGTTTCCCGGCCGTGTGGGCGGCGATGCCTTGGCGAGAGACCGAACGACTTCGAAGGAGCAGGCTGATGGCCCCACCCCAACGATGTCGGGACGCTGCACAGTGCGGCCTTCAGCGACTCGGACCTCATCCCGCGGCGACAAACCACACCGTTACGTCTTCCGCCTCCACGCCCTCGACGAACCGCTACGCCCACCATCCGGGGCGCGCGTCGATGACGTGCGTCGGGGCCTCGCCGCACACCAGGTGGCGAGCGGCACCCTCGTCGGTCGGTACGGACGCTGACGGCGTGCGAACGAGCGCAGCCTGGGCGTGAGTGCCAGCTTCGTGCGGGTGGACGCCGTGTGGGCAGGAGGACCACATACCGCCGACAGATCGGGAGGCGACGTGGCACAGGTGGCAGAACGCGAGGCGCGCAGAGTCGCTGAGGCGGCCCGGGAGGCCGAATGGAAGCTCCCCTCGTTCGGCAAGGAGCTTTTCCTCGGTCATCTCCGACTCGATCTGATCTCCCCGCACCCGCGGCCGAAGGAGGGCGACCGGCATCGAGGGGAGGCGTTCCTGGTCCAGTTCGAATCGTTCCTGCGGGACACGGTGGACCCTCTGCAGGT
Source organism: Parafrankia sp. BMG5.11 (assembly GCF_004337455.1). NCBI lineage: Bacteria > Bacillati > Actinomycetota > Actinomycetes > Frankiales > Frankiaceae > Parafrankia > Parafrankia sp. BMG5.11. Next base: position 159,719 of record NZ_SJXI01000062.1, read on the forward strand.
CGAGCGGGACGGGCGGCTGCCCGGGCAGGTGATCGACGGGCTGCGGCGGATAGGCGCCCTCGGCATGAAGATCCCCGAGGAGTACGGCGGACTCGGGTTGACCACCGTGTACTACAACCGGGCACTTGAACTGTCCGGTTCGTGGCATTCGAGCATTCCCACGCTGCTCTCGGCGCACCAGTCGATCGGCGTGGCCGAGCCGGTCATGGGTTTCGGTACCGAGGAGCAGAAGCGGACGTATCTGCCGAAGGCGGCACGCGAGGAGATCAGCGCGTTCCTGCTGACCGAGCCCGACGTGGGCAGCGACCCGGCCCGGATGAGCAGCCAGGCGGTGCCGGTCGAGGACGGCGCCGCCTACGAGCTGAGCGGCCGCAAGCTATGGACCACCAACGGTGTGATCGCCGACCGGCTGGTGGTCATGGCGGTCGTCCCACGCTCGGACGGTCATCGCGGTGGCATCACGTGTTTCATCGTCGACGCCCACGCACCCGGCGTGAAGGTGGAGCACCGCAACGAGTTCATGGGTCTGCGCGGTATCGAGAACGGCGTCACCAGTTTTGATCGAGTCCGGGTCCCTGCCGCGGACCGCCTCGGGCGGGAAGGCCAGGGGCTTAAGATCGCCCTGACGACGCTGAACACCGGCCGCCTCGCCCTGCCGGCGATCTGCGCGGGCCATGCCAAGTACGCGCTGCGCATCGCCCGGGAGTGGTCGCGGGACCGGGTCCAGTGGGGTCGGCCGATCGGCCGGCATGACGCCATCGCCCAGAAGGTCGCGTTCATCGCCGCCACCGCGTTCGGGCTGGAGGCGATGCTGGAGCTGTCCGGCCTGATGGCCGATGAGGGACGCGAGGACATCCGGATCGAGGCAGCCCTGGCCAAGCTGTATGCCAGCGAGATGGCCTGGCTGATCGCCGACGAGCTGGTCCAGATCCGCGGCGGTCGCGGGTACGAGACCGCCCAGTCCCTGGCCAACCGGGGGGAACGACCGGTACCGGCCGAGCAGATGCTGCGCGACCTGCGCATCAACCGAATTTTCGAAGGTTCCACCGAGATCATGCGGTTGCTCATCGCGCGGGAGGCCGTGGACACCCACCTCGCGGTGGCCGGCGACCTCATTTCCCCGGAAGCGCCGTTCGTGGCGAAGGCCCGCAGCGCCGGACGGGCGGCCGCCTTCTACAGCCGCTGGCTGCCCGGCCTCGCCGTCGGCAGCGGTACGTCGCCGCGCTCCTTCGTCGAATTCGGCCGGCTCGGCACGCACCTGCGCTTCGTGGAGCGCTCGGCGCGCAAGCTCGCCCGGTCAACCTTCTACGGGATGGCTCGCTGGCAGGGCGGACTGGAGAAGAAGCAGGCGTTCCTCGGACGTCTCGTCGACATCGGCGCCGAGCTGTTCGCGATCAGCGCGGCGGTCGTGCGGGCCCGAATGCTCGACGAGGACGGCGAGCCGATCGCGACCGACCTGGCCGACCTGTTCTGCCGGCAGGCGCGACGCCGTGTCGAGGCATCCTTCTCGGCGCTGTGGCGCAACGACGACACCCGCAACTACACGGCGGCGCAGGAGGTGCTCGCCGGCCGCTTCATCTGGGTCGAGGCCGGCGTGATGGACCCGAGTGGAGAAGGGCCATTCCTCGCCGCGGAGCGGCAGAAGGCAGCCCCGGCACGACCGGCCGTCGACGTGGTCGACGTGTTCGCCGCAGGCTGACCACTCGTCGGCGCTGGGTGCCGAAGGTCGGCGCTGGGTGCCGAAGGCAGGCCGGGATGACGCCGGGAAAACGCCGAAATTTCGAGCGGAGGCGCAGCCGCGCGGTGATGCGACAGTGTCCGATAGTGTCCGATCGATCAGTCAGTCCTCGTCATCGCTGATACCGTGCTGGGCCAGATGTACCCGTATCGCCCGTTCAAGGGCGTCGGTGTCGAGGCAGGCCGTCGTTCCCTTGGGGGAGACGACCGCCGCGAGGTGAATGGGCCAGGGGCAGACCGGGCAGACCGCGACGAGCCTCGCCATCGGCAGAGCGGTCACCAGGCCAAGGTCACCATTGACGGGTTGCTGCCACCACACCCTCTAGTACTACCCCACTGGCAGGCGGCATCCCAGTTACTGGCGCCTGCGTTCCGATCCGGCGAGCCAACGGCTGCAGGAGTCCGGCCGCAGGTCACCCCTCCTCGCCGAGGCTGCGGGGACGTCCGCAGCAGGCCGGCCCGGGACCCGACGCCGACGGGTGCTCGAACCCACCGCGCCACAGGGGGGTCAGTGTTCAGGAGTCGCCGACAGCACCAGCCGGGACCGCCGCGTCCCACCACCCCTCAACGCAACAAAGCCCTCCATTCCCGGCGGCATGCAGCAGTCCCGGCGCTACCCGTTTCTCGGACGCTCCCTTTGCTGGCACCTCGGCCGTCTCGAGCACGCGTCGTGGATGTCGGGGGTGGGACGGCCGAGGAGATAACCCTGGGCGTATCGGATGTGCGCGTCCCGGAGGGCTTCTACTTCAGAGTGTGATTCGACGCCTTCGGCGACGATCTTCGCGTCGATCGCGGCCGCCACTGTCGTCAAGCCGGCGGCGACTGCCCTCCGGGCCGGATCACGGTCGATACCGTGAGTAATAAACCGGTCGATCTTGATGATGTCCGGTCGTAGTCGTAGGAGCTGTTCAAGGCCGGCGTAACCGGTGCCGACGTCGTCAACGGCGATGTGGGTGCCGTGGCCGCGCAGCGTGTCGAAGGCCCGTGCCAGGTTGTCGCTGTCCACCATGTACTCGTGCTCGGTGATCTCGACTGCCAGGCGCTCGGGTGAACCGGTCGACAGGATCAGCTCGACCGCGTCGTCGGCCAGCGCCGCGGCCGACAGGTTGATCGCCAGCGTGATCCCGGGCGGGATGTCGGGCAGTGACTGAACGGCCCGGCCCAGTGCGGCCAGTTCGAGTTCGGGGCCCAAGCCGACCGCCGTCGCCTTCTTGAACACGTCCTCGGGTGAGCTGTCCAAGACGGGGAACGTGGTCAGTGCCTCGACCGCGACGACCCGGCCACGTCGGCCCGCGTGCAGGTCGACCACCGGCTGGAAGGTGGTCCGCAGCGCGGCGCCGTCCAGCGCGGCACGGATCTCGCGCCAGGTTCGGCTCTGTCTGTCCCAGAGGTCGCGAACATCGATGACGAAGTCGGTGAGGAACCGCGCGAGCAGGCGCAGGAAGCCGCCATCGTGCTGGGGCAGCGCCGGGATCGGCTCGCTTCCCATACAGCCAATCATGCCGATCGGCTCGCCCTCGCTGTCGGTGAGCATCGCCGCGGCGAAGGCACGCACACCCAGCTCCCGCGCCCCCGCCAGCTCAGCGGCACGAGGATCCGCGCGGGTGTCGGGCACCAGCGACGGCAGATCGCCCCGCTCGACTGCTCCCCACAGTGACCCCGGGCGTCGCACCGTCGAGTACGGGCTGAGCCCGAACCGCCCTGCGTCCCCGCACAGCACCTCGAGAACCAGAAGATCGTCGACGAACCGGCCGAGCCAGCCGACGTCCATCCGTAACCGGCGGCGCAGAACCGCCACCAGGTCGGGGAGTATCGAGCCCGGTTCGGAAACATTGATCCGCGGGCCCAGACAGGACCCCTTGGACGCCATCCGCGTTCCCATACCGTCAGACCTACCCGGCTCGGTGTGGGTGCCCTCACCGGGCCCGGCATGAAGTCTCCGGAGCAGCCAGACGGGTCGGGGTCTGCTCCGTCGATCGCCGGGCGCGGAGATGACCTGCACCCCGACATGATCCACCAGGCAGCTCCAGGCCCCGGCGCCCAGATTACGAAACAGCCCTTGAACTTGATTTTTAACCTGTGCGTTGGTGGTGGGCGGTCATGGTGAGGTCTCGTTTGCTGGTCTTTCCGACGTCGTAGTGGGGCGCTGGTCTGCGGTTGGTGGAGCCGGGAGGGCGGCCGGGACCGGGTGTGGTGGGTTTCGGTGCGTTGGC